>CAYLPW010000113.1:298-15484 GCA_964385665.1 uncultured Saprospiraceae bacterium | reverse complement strand
ATTAAAATCGTACGCTTTTGTTAGGATTAAGCAGCACGAGGTAAACGCGTCCTCTCCCTCTCTCCCTCTTCTCGAAACTCTCAATCTCTCACTCACTCAGACTCTCCCAACTCTCAAATAATGGATCGTTGCACCGCTGCTTCATCCACTCTACCTTCCAATAAATACGCCGAAATATAGTCACCCAAATCAGCAGTGTTCACAGTATATCGTAGATTTAAATCGGGCGTACCTACTCCTTTACTCAACACATTTGTCACTGCCGAACGTACCGCACGTGCCTCTTTGGGCAGTTTAAAATAGTCCATCATCATGGCGACGGAAAGAATAGCCGCGATAGGGTTGACATTGTTCAGTTCAATATCTTTTGAATAGGCACTATAAATGGGTTCAACCAAAGCAGTATTTGCACCCAACGAGATAGAAGGAATCAAACGCACCGAACCCGTGATCACACCTACTGCATCGGACATTAAATCACCAAATAGATTAGTCGTCAAGATAATACCATATTGTTGAGGCTTCATCAATAGCTCTGCTAAGGCGTGGTCGATAAACTGAGTACGGTAGGTGACATCTGGGTATTTTTGAGCGATATTATGTACCACTTCTCGCCATAGACGAGATGTCTCCAATACGTTGGCACGGTCTACCAATGTAAGTGACTTCTTTTGTGTGCGTGCTGCTTCAAAAGCAGGATAGGCAACCGCTTCGATCTCGCTGACCCGATACGTACATACATCGTAAGCACTATCTGTGTCTGTTCTGCCTTTATCGCCAAAATAAATGCCACTAGAAAGTTCTCGATAGATGGAAAAATCTACTTGCTCAATGTAACGAGACTTCAAAGGTGAGATATGTAACAATCCTGGAAAGGTACGCACTGGGCGAATATTATACTGTACGTTCAATGCTTTTCGTAAACTTAACAATCCTCTGTCAGGTGTATCGCGCTTACTCAGGTCATTATCGTAGGCTGGATCGCCTACTGCACCTACGAAAGTTATGTCGGCGTTTTGAGCACTTTCTGTTGTAAATTCTGGTAAGGAAGTACCTACTTTTTTGATGGCACTTGCCCCTATCTCAGAAACGCAGTGACTGAATTGGTGGTCATAGCGCTCTTCGATAGCATTCAGTACTTTTTGTGCCTGTCTAGTGACTATAGGACCAATTCCATCACCTGGTAACCAACAGATTTTTTTCTTCATTTGCTTGTAATTTGTCACTATTGAAGCAGAAAGAGGTTTCAAATTTTTCGTTTCCATTGAATGTATAGAAACGAACTTTTAATGTCATTGTTTTACTCTTGCAATTAAGCGTTCTTAAAATGCAACTTCCCTAGTCATTTCAGGTACAACCAAGAAAACATTCCCTGTCGCTATGTTTACAGTTCTCTATATTATTCTGGCTAGTATTTGTTTAGTTTTTTTGTTGTTGCCTTTTCTAACTACTTTATCTTCCCTATTGACGCGCGAACGAAAGCCTGCCGCGACTAGTCAAGAACTTGATTTTGCTAATGTCATTACAGCCTATCGAAATGTAAAAATTGCTCGCCCTTTGGTCGAATCGTTATTGCGACAAAACCACTACAAGCATCATATCTACCTGATCGCCGACAACTGCAATGCGGAGGAATGGGATTTTGAACACGAACAACTGACTGTTCTATTTCCGAATCCTTCATTGAACCTAAAAGTAAAATCTATCATCCATGCGACGGAGCATTTTGTGCGCACACACGATTACGTAGCTGTGTACGACGCTGACAACTTGGCACACCCCGATTTTTTAACCACACTCAATCAGTATGCTGTCGCCGGACATCGTAGCATTCAAGGGCAACGCACGGCAAAAAACCTGAATACGACCATGGCTGCTGTAGATGCACTCGGCGAATTTTATAAGAACTATGTCGAACGCTATGCCACTTATCTTTTGGGTTCATCAGCAGTTATTTCTGGCTCAGGTATGGCAGTCAAAAGAGAATTGTATCAAGCCTATTTGGATAGCGAAGAGATACAAGCTGGCAAAGAGAAGTGGAAGAAAATGTTGCAAGAAGATAAGATATTACAAAACTTTTTGTTGGGTCGAAATGAGCGAATTGCGTATGCTTGGGATGCCATCATCTATGATGAAAAAGTAGATAATGCAGAAGGAATTGAGACGCAGCGGAGTCGTTGGTTGTATTCTTATTTTCAAAACCTGCCCAATTCGTCAAGTCTACTGCTAAAAGGTCTGTTTCAACTAAGTTGGAATCAGTTCTTCTTCGGTCTAGTGACCTTGTCTTTACCACTATTCATTCTGATTGCTTTCGCTGGTGTACTTTTTTTAATAGGTTGGTTCTTTTCGCCTGCGATGAGCGTCGCCATTTTGGTGGCTGGTTTGCTATTCGTCTGGACTATCTTTTGGACACTATTTTTATCCAAAGTACCTCAGCAAGTTTGGGACTCGCTTTCCGGTGTTCCACTGTTTGTTTGGAAGCAAGTCACTGCACTTTTTAAGATGCGCAATCCAAATAAGAATTTTAAGCACACGACGCATACGCAGCAAGTGGATATTGATGAAGTATTAAGAAGGAAAAACTAATTGCACCTAGATAACAGATTAAAATGCTAAAATAGTGACATATTACAATATATATATTTAGTACAACGAACGCTTACCCATTTTTGTATATTATATCCTTTTAACACATAGCCACTGAACATTCATCAAATAGGCGGCGTTTTCGCCACATTATGTATTATGAAAATGCCTGATGTATGATGAAGTATTTACTTGTCTTTCTATTTGCTTTTGTTACAACTCCTACCCTTATTGCTCAACAAGCTATCATTAGTCCTAGCGTCCCACTTCCTCCCGATGTAGAAAATAGATTGTCTGAACTGCTGCGCGACTATCGAGTCTACGATATTGACACGGAACGGCTGCAAGAGCTATTACAGCGTCAAGATGATATGACCATGGATATTCCAATGGATGGCATTGATACGATCAATATCAATGTTCAACGGACGGACATCCTTTCCTTCGACTATTTTTGCTCAACGGTCTCTATCTACAAAGACAATTACACCTATAAAGGATTGATCACCGATGGAGAAGACCTTCGATTGACGATTGACCGAAATTTTCTGTACGGTTATTTCAACTTAGGAGAGGAGCAAATCTTTTTTGAGCCTCTGCGAATGCTGCTTGATCGCCCCATCAACGATAATTTCTTCATTTTTTATCGAGCCTCAGATGTTATTGATGACGAAGCACGCATCTGTAATGCTATTCTTACTGCTGATCGAGCAGAGGAAGTTAAAGAGCAAGCAGCAGAAGCCAAACGGATGGGCTGTTTTGAAGTGAAACTAGCTATTGCTTCAGACAGGGAAATGTTTGACCGCTATGATTCTATTGATGATATAGAGGATAGAAATGTGGCGATTATGAATAATGTTCAGGGCAATTACACTGGAGAATTCAATGACGATATTGAGTTTCGTATCGTCCAACAGGTTATTGTCACCAATAATTCCAATCCGTTCGGAACGCAGTCTACCACCGATGCTTCTACTATATTAGCGACTTTTGCTGGTTGGGCTGCTGGAGGAGGATTCGCAGTTGATTATGATCTTGCACAACTTTGGACGGCTACTAATATTACTTTTAATGGCAATGCCTCCACTATTGGATTGGCGTATATTCCAGGTGTCTGCAATCCGATTGGAAAGTTTCACTTATTGGAAGATATTCAAGCGAGTGCTGGCATTATGCGAACACTCACTGCGCATGAGATCGGACACAACTTCAACGCACCTCATCAGAATGCAGCCGCTATCATGGCACCTTCCCTGATTGAAACTAACAATTGGACGAGTGCTTCTAAAAATATCATTAGCAATTGGATACGCAGTAGTAACTGCCAATCTGGTGCTACCGCTCTAGATGCGTGTGGGTCGACTCCACCACCGCCTTCGGGTAGTTGCCCTAATGTTGTAAACGTGAGTGGTACAGCATCAGGTACTTACACTGCACTACAAACTGTACAGACGGTGGGTATTACCAATGTATTTAGTACGGCTACTTTCCGTTCTGGCAACCGTATTTTACTACGTCCAGGGTTTTGGGCAAGATCAGGTAGCAACTTTAGTGCTAGTATTGACAATATAGGCTCTGGCGAGTGCAGTAGCGGTTTAGTTTCCGATGAAGTGGTAGAGGAACGGTCAGGAGTAGTTGTTGAAGAACTGATGGAACAGTCCCTACTATTAGTTCCCAATCCCGCACAAATGGAGGTACAACTTAGCTTTCATCTAGTCACTCCATCGAATACGTCCATATTATTATTCGATGCACAGGGGCAAGTGATTCGACAATTGACACCTGCGAGATTGGATAGCGGTATTCAGCAATTGACACTTGATTTAGCAGGTGTACCCAGCGGATTGTATTACGTCATTGTTCAGCATGCAAAAGGTCAGTTGGTGAGGCGATTAGTCGTGTCGAAGTAGCTCAAATAGACTCCCTAAAAAGAAGCGAAAAGATAAATTTGTATTCTTTTCGCTCTCTTTATAACGTCATCCATTGGATCGATATGATCCGTATCTTGGTACTTAGTAATCAGCTAACGTTTTGCTCAACAACTTTATCTTTGACTCGTCTTCCTCACTCTCTCACCTCTCCAAATATTCCAGTTGAATCCGCATATCCTGTTCTCCAAAAAAGGTAATCTTTTGCTGATTTTCTAACTGATACCCTTTCGCAGGTTCATAAATGGCTTTAGAAAAAGTCTTCAATAAACGCGAACTAGTTTGCGATTGTAATTCAATATGCACTACTTGTTCTGTACTGTTAAATTCAATCAGTAAAAATTGCAACGCCAGTTTTTCGTCTAGTGCTTTGTGTGAAATAGAGGTGAGCTGCCCTTGCGTATTTCGGGTACTATCCACTTTATAGCGACCGACCATAGCTGGGCGATTGATGTTATTACTTTTCAGAAAAGCCAATTCATCAAGTATAGTGACTTCCTCCACTTCTTGCGTCTCTTCCTCACCATTGATGTTAACTGTTTTTCTGTAGCGATAATCTAGATCCTCTAGTCGAGCTTGTTCTGCTTCAGCGAATGCAGCTAGGTCAAAATATTCCGCTTGCTGCGCCTGTTCTTCCATATTAATGGACGACTGCCGACAGCTAACCATTATTAGTAAAAAGCATACTACTACTGCTATTCTCATCTATATATTTTGTACCATCAACACTTCGCCATCCATTTCAGTTGGGATAGGAAGCCCCAAAAGTGTGAGAATAGTTGGGGCAATGTCCCCTAGTTTACCATTTCTTAGTTGTACGCTGGTAAGATTGTTTCCGACTAAGATACAGGGTACTAAGTTAGTCGTATGTGCCGTATGTGGTGATCCGTCCTCGTTAATCATGAAGTCCGAATTGCCATGGTCAGCAATGACGAGTGCTGCATAGTCGTACTGTTGGCAGGTCTCGATCAACTGCTTGAGGCAAGCATCTACTACTTCTGCCGCCTTTTTAGCTGCTTCAAAGTCACCTGTATGTCCCACCATATCCGTATTGGCGTAATTCAAACAAATGAAATTAGGCTGCTGCGCCTCGATACGTTCGATGATGGCATCCGTGATTTTTTGCGCGCTCATTTCGGGCTGCATATCGTAGGTAGCCACTTTTGGAGAAGGAATAATGATACGACTCTCTCCTTGCATTTCTTCCTCTACTCCGCCATTGAAGAAAAATGTGACATGTGGGTATTTTTCTGTTTCTGCGATACGTACTTGCGTTTTTCCCGCTCTCGCGAGCACTTCTCCTAATGTATTATTGACACCTTGTGGTGGAAAAAGCACATCTATGTCTTTAAAATTCTCATCGTATTCAGTCATCGTCACATAGCGCAAGTTGATTTTTTTCATGCCATAATCCGCATGATCTTTTTGTGTCAAGACTTCTGATATTTCTCGTGGTCGATCCGTACGGAAATTAAAGCAGATCAGCACATCATTTTTCTCCAACTTCGCTATTGGATTTCCTTTTCCGTCCAAATGAACAATAGGCAACAAAAACTCATCAGTCTGATCGGCAGCATAACGTTCCTCCATCGTTGCTAATAGATCGCGTGTCCCTTCACCTTCGCCATCTACCATCAAGTCGTATGCTTTTTTGATGCGTTCCCAGCGTTTGTCTCTATCCATGGCGTAGTATCGACCAATCACACTTGCTACCTCGACTGACTGACCCTCAATATGTTGCAACAAATCTTCTAAATAGCCTTTGCCACCCTTTGGCGCCGTATCACGCCCATCCATAAAAGCATGAATATAAACATCTCGCAGACCTGCCTCCTGTGTCCTATCGCACAGTGCTTTTAAATGCGTGATGTGCGAGTGTACACCACCGTCAGACAACAAGCCCATTAGGTGCACCGCTTTACCTTTGCGCTTAGCATAGGCTAGTGCATCGTTCAGTACTTCGTTGTCGTGCAGCTCACGTTCTCGGATCGCTTTATTGATCTTCGCTAAAGCCTGGTACACCACTCGTCCTGCACCAATGTTAATATGTCCCACCTCTGAGTTGCCCATTTGTCCTTCTGGCAAACCCACTTCTTCTCCAAAAGTGACCAATGTAGCATTCGGATACGTTTGCATAAGTTCATCGAAAAAAGGGGTGTGCGCTTGCTGTATGGCATCAGCTTTGGCGTCTGTCCCCAATCCCCAACCATCGAGAATAACGAGTATCGCACGTTCAAAAGTAGTCCTATCAGGCATAGCTGTTAAATTGTAGCAGGTGACTGTTAAAATTAAGTATCTTTTGGTCAATCGAACGTTATACGGTCAACAAAGGTAGACAAGTGT
Source organism: uncultured Saprospiraceae bacterium (assembly GCA_964385665.1). Lineage (GTDB taxonomy): Bacteria > Bacteroidota > Bacteroidia > Chitinophagales > Saprospiraceae > JAAUTG01. The sequence continues at coordinate 8,627 of CAYLPW010000113.1, read as the reverse complement.
CTGAAAAGGAAGTAGTCCGCTATCAAAAACTTCCGACCAAATAAATGCACACCAAATACAGTACAGCAGTTTTTTTCGTTACTAAAACTTGAACAAGCGTCACTTTTGACTTGGTTGTTGTTTTCGCTAATCAGAGCAAATTTTTCTTGTAGAAAAGCCTATGGAAGCTAATCCGAGAACGCTCGGACGAATGCTGAGTAGTGGAAAATTGCCCTTCAACGAGAATACCAATCATCTGTGTTCCTGTATTTACTTACTCAAGACTATACCAATTCTTTGTAATCAACGTTAGTGGGTGCCGACTGTTATGTTGGCATCGTACTCCATGATTTCACCTTTAAAATGTAAAGCAAATGATGCGTTTTATTTTCTTACTGATGAGCTTGCCGCTGTTCGCATTTCAGCAATCCTCTAGTTTGACGAGTATCACGAGAGCGATGAATAGTGGAGACGCGGCAGCTGTTGGCGCGTACTTTGATGAGCAAATAGAATTGTCGTTATTGGATAAAGAGAGTGTATATGGAAAAGCGAAAGCTATTCAATCACTGAAGCAATTTTTCAGTCAGCACACTGTAGAAGGTTTTAGTCAAGTACATGAAGGCAGCTCAAAAGGAGACGACGCGAAGTACTGTATTGGCAACCTACAGACCGATAAGGGCAGTTTTCGCGTGTATATGTTTGTAGAAATTGAGCAAAACCAGTACTCTCTACAAGAATTACGAATTGAATAGGTTTAACTTGCGAAAGTTGAATTTTAAGATACATACTCGAACCACTGCTAATTCCCGAATCGTAAACCATCTCCCTTCGATTTGAATGTCGTCATTGACTGCTCCACTCCATTCGATCAAAAAATCGGAAATACCGCCCTGAATGACTACATCGACCACACCTGTCGTTGCTTCACAATCCCCATCTCTGGGGTTGCGCATTTCTATTTGAAAATTATCACAGGAAGTTTCGGATTGGCTGGATATGGTATCCGAACAGGAATACCGTGACCATCAGGGGAAGCTATCGGTTCGCTATTAAAAAGTCACGCTAGACTTTTTATTAAATAAGAGAAAAAAATATATTAGCTTATATCTTCTAAAAGTAGAACGACTTTAGTCCAAGTTGTATCGCAATTACTGAACCTTTATCAAAAAATGATAACTTCGTAGCATAATTCTTTGACGATGATTGTTCACTTGGTAGATACTACAACAGGAGAAAGACATGAAGCTAATGTGCTACCTGCACTTAAAATGACATGTCATTCAAAAAGGATGGATGAAATTTCAACTGGAAATCACTAGCTAAAACCCAGAATGCACTGTTTTATAAGGTTGTTTTGAACACAGCAGATCAAGCCTTACAAGGTTTGTTAATGCTGACGCTTCAAAGCGAGGAAATGATTTATTTAAACAATATAGAAGTAGCTCCTCATAACTATGGGAGCAATGGGAAAATATGACCACGTTGTAGGTTGTTTGATCTCATTCGCAGCACTTAAAAGCTTCGAATTGGGTAAAGGTAATTATGTTGGCTTTTTGGTGTTTGAAAGTAAAACAGCTTTAATTGAATTGTATCAAGAAAAGTACGGAGCAACTTTAGCTATGGGAAAGCGTATGTTTATTGACGATATAACGGCAGCTTCTTTAATTCAAGAATACTTAAATATAGAGTATGGAAAAGATAATTAATGCAGGTGGTATTAATGGAATAGGTAGTCGTGCGGTAGACATTGATAGCGCAGATTTCAAAGCTGCACAAGAGCAAATTGCCACTATTGTAGCTAACCGTTCAACGGAAGAGCGAATCAATACTCATTTATTAGGATTACGGTTTCGGATGATGAGTTATTTAGAAGAGGCACATCCCAATCCGATTCGACCTGTCGGCATTTTCTTAAAAGAGTTTGTTCAATTGCTAGGCATTCAGCATGGTCAATTTGCTTCTTATATTCAATACGAACCTTCCAATTTAAGTGCGATCTACAGTGGTAGTCGGAAAATGAATCTTCGCTTGGCATCAGTGATGGAACAACTTTCTGCTATTCCAGCTTTGCTATGGTTGAGTGTACAAAATAAGAATGAACTATTGAAGTTGCAGCGTGAGGAAGTAGACGCGGAGCGGTTTAGTTTGAAGGAGTTATTGGAGGTAAAGAAATAAACATTTTTATTGCATGTATGGAATTTCGGACATAGTTTGAGGTAATCGAACTCCGCTTTTTCTTTAGGCGAGGATGCCTTTGCTTATGTCCGCTTGCTAGTATAACTGGCAGCGAGCATCACGTGTGGCGTGAGCAGGGTGGTTTCAATTTTAGGCTACTACCTTTGATATAGAATCAGTGACGATAGGTATCAAATTCTACATAAGGAGTTCCCCGTTTTACAACAGCAAAAATACGATGTAAGAACTTATTGCGAATCGCGTTTTGGACGACAAACTTATTCTTGCCTTCCGCCAATCGTCTTTGATAATAGGCTTTAAGTTCTCGATCATGTTGCATCGCTGAACATGCTCCATTACTGATGTAAGCTTTGAGTTGTTTGTGCGCTAAATGACTCACTCTAGCTGGTAGATTAAGTGTAGTTCCTGACTGATGTCCAAAAGGAACTAAGCCAATATAGACAGCAAACTTTCTCGAACTGCTAAAAGCGGTAAAGCCTAAGGTGTACACTAACAGGGCAGCACCGATAACGAGACTAGCTCCTTTCACCGAAGTAATTAAGTCATACAATTACAATTTACTCAGTTCTACATCTGATCGAATGACCTGTAGCATTTCTTTTTCTACCTCTTTGATGGTTCGGTACAATTGCTTTTCTTGCTGCTTTGAAAATTGAACTACTTGTTGTTTAGTAGTTGCTGCACCAAAAGCTGCTAGTTCTTGACTAGCTACTCGCAAGCTACTTTTACTTTTGACTAGTCGTTTTCGTAAACTTAGTAAGTTTTTGATAGTCAGCAACTTATCACACATCAATTGACTTGGTTCAAACTCTTCGGTATGGATAGCGATAAAACGAGCAATATGCATAGCGTCTTGCTTATCACTTTTTCCACGCCGCAATCCCAAACTGTACTTCAGGTGCAGTGGATCAACTAATACATAAGCGATGTTGTGCTTGGTTAAAAATCGACAAAGTCGTAGGGTATAAACACCCGTGTGTTCCATACAACACAACCACCTACTTCGATCTGTCAAAGAGGGGAACTGCGTAGTCATGCAGTTGAGCCATTGTTTGAAACCTGATTCGCTGTTCGCAACTTGGATATGAGGTAGTTGCTTTTTACTACCATCACAAGTTACACTAAGATCAATCCATTGCTTAGAAATGTCAATTCCGATAAAAAGACTGTACTTTTGCATGAGTAAAACATGGTATAGTGATGAATGTACTTTTGCACTTTAGTGGAACATGAAATACCTTTAATAGACCTATGAGCTACAATAGACGCTGTCCAGTGTTTACTGTCTAATACTCTATTTTATGCTTCGACTAAAAACAGTAGAGCAGCAGACTAATTCAATCCTTTGATCTCAATATCAATGCATCCGAATAGTTCCCTGCTTCTCTAATCGCAAGAGTATGTTTATCCCTTGCAAGTTATTTGTTAGAAAATTACTTTTACTTGTTTTCGTCTTTTTTTATCTCCCTTCTTCTCATCTCTTTTGATGATAAGACAAAGCTAAAGGCATCCGAGACAATTGCTTATCTTGTAGAGGAAGAGTAGAAAGACCAAGGTGATCGGGTTCGTGTACTGCCAAGAGGTAATGACGAGCAGTATTTAGTGAACGAGTTGGAGGTAATAGTTAGTGGCTATCAACCATATTGTTCTGCTACTTGTTTTTATCCAATAAACATAATGTAGAATGGCAAAAGATTTCTATCATGAAGCCTTTAAAAATGCTTTAATTAAAGATGGTTGGGGAAGTATTAATGATCCTTATATTCTCCGTAGAGGAAGAGTTGGATATGAAATAGATTTAGGTGCTGAAAATTGATTGCGGCTATCAAAGGAACGCAGAAAATCGCTGTTGAGATTAAAAGCTTTGTTGGACCTTCAAAAGTCAACGAATTTCATAAAGCAATGGGACAATTTAACGACTATTTTGTAGCCCTTGAATCTTTAGCACCTGATAGAGAACTGTTTTTAGCTGTTCCTGAAAGCATTTACAAGTCTTTCTTCCAAGAAGATTTTATACAAAGAGCGTTGAAGCGAAACGAAGCTCAACTCGTCATTTTCGATCCACATCAAGAACTAATTAAAAAATGGATAAAGTAGCGCACTATCAACGGCTTATTCTGGATTTTTTATCAGAGCAATCGAAGCACAAGCCTATTAACCTTCCTAATGTCAGCAATCACGTTATTGCAGACAAAGAAAATAATCATTTTCAGCTATTGCAGATTGGATGGCAAGAGGCTGAGTATATTTTCACCGTCGTATTTCATTTAGATATTATTGATGGTAAAATTTGGTTGCAACAGAATATTACTGAACACGAAGTCGTCGATTATCTGATGGAAAGAAATGTACCGAAAGAGGATATTGTTTTGGGATTACAGCCGCCGTATGTTCGTGCTCATTCGGGGTTTGCAGTTGCTTAATTGGTGGTAAAAGGATGGAACGCTTCAAATTTCAGGGACAACCATTCCTCCGTTTCATTCGCTTTTTAGGAAAACATAGATACATATTAAGAAAGATTATTACTATATCACCTGATATATTCCGATTGCCGCAGTGTTCCAAAGCCACAACCCCAAATTCGGTTGTCGCCAGTCTGCGACCACGATACAGTACGCTCATCATGTCTTGCAAATACAATGAGTGTATTGGTAGCTTGCATTCAATCCGAGACCATTGCCTATCTTGTAGAGGAAGGGTAAAAAACCAAGGCGATCAGGGGGCAAATATTAGCACATACAGTGTATAAAAACCATTCACCCACTTTCTCACTACACCGCAAAGTTAATCCAAGTGCTATGACGATGACTACTATTAAAGAACAGGCATTAAATTTATCACCTCTAGAATGACTAGAATTAGCACAATCACTTTTGGATAGCCTTGTCGCAGAGGAGCGGAACGATCCCATTCGGCAGACTCAACTGGCTGCACTGAAGGATAGAATACAAGTATTCAGGGAAGGAAACATGAAAACGATTTCTCACGCACTATTGCATCAGCGAATCAATAAAAAGTATGGCTTTTCTTCTTGAGTATTTTGAAGCTGCTGAAACTAACCTTATGCTTTAATAAAGCAATTTAAAAAGCAATCATGACCAGACCACTTACCAATCTACAAGTCGAATTACTCAATACGTTCAACTATGGAATTGATGAGCAACAGTTAGCCGAAGTCAAACAACTATTGACTGACTATTTTGCACAAAAGATTACAGATGGTATGGATCAGCTATTTGAAGAAAAAGGTTGGGACGATTCTAAGCTAGAGGAATGGTCGAATGAGCATATTAGAACTCCTTATCAGAAAGGCGAATGAAAGTAGTTCTAGACATCAATATCCTCTTAATATCGCTGAAGAAATCCTCAAAGCACCATCCAATATTTGATGGTTTGCTTCAGCAATTTTATCACTTAGTGATCACCAATGAAATTTTGAGTGAATACATTGAAAAGATAGAAGAGAAGACGAATCAGGACATATCAAATAATGTAGGTGACTTATTGATACGCTTACAAAATGTAGAAAAAAATTGATCCTCGATATAACTGGCTACTCATCACTGCCGATCCTGATGATAACAAATATGTTGATGCTGCCGTCGCAGGTAATGTCGATTACGTAGTCACTCACGATTATCATTTCAATGTTCTAAAAACAATTGATTTTCCTAAAGTCAATGTGATTTCTGGCGATGAATTTTTACAATTGCTTGAGCGGGTGTGAAGATGATCGTGATGAGCATATCGTGGCGATCATGGAATTTCCCAAGACGTGGCGGGCATTGATTGCAAAACGTGCTGATCACCGCTGTGCGTACTGCCAAATTCTTCGCGCTTATGCACCTAGTTCAACAACTCTTATGGCTTCATCAACGTTTTTTAGTAAATAGCGAAATTATGGTATTTAATCACATTGTGTCTGATCCTTCTATCTTGGGAGGCAAACCGATCATCAAAGGAAGCCGCATCAGCGTCCAACTGATTTTAGAATGGTTGGCGGATGGTGCTTCAGTTACAGATATTGTGACTGAATTTCCTCACCTCCCAAAAGAAGGTGTGAAAGAAGCCATTTTGTATGCAGCACGTTTCATAGAACAAAAGGTCATTATTGAAGTCAATAAACCCGAAGCACAAACTGCATGAAATTAACCGACTTTCCAATTCTAGCTGACAAAAATATATTTCAGCGGTTGATAGAATGGTTACGCTTCAAGCACTTTTACAAAGCAATCCTGATCTGTTTCCTCCATTTACGATTACTGCGGAAATTAAACAGGACGATACGGTGAAGATTAGGGTGAGGAACGAAATTTGAGGTATTCCGATGGTTTGAATTTAATCTGTAATCGTCATATTTGTAGTTCTAGATAAGCATATTGTATCGCGGTCTGGAGACACTAATCCTGTCTTATAAAATTTAAAAGCCTTTAAACTCAAGCGTTTGAGGAATTGAAAAGAGGTATGAAATACTGTTTTTCACTTTTCAAATACCTATAAACAAAGGATTTTGATTTTCTTTAAAAAGATATAAGACAGGATTAGGTCTAGAGACACGCGACAATCGACATAGATTTTTAGAGCTTGGCATACCGTGGCGATCATGGGATTTCCAAGCGAATAGAACCTATTTCAACACGTAGAGAATGAGTTAAAAACTTACCGTTTTCTCATTCTTAGATGAGCAATTTAATTATCTTGTTTCCTAAAAGAAACCTTATGGATACCACCACTTCACTACTTAATAGAATTACACTTAATCCAGCTATTTGTCACGGAAAACCGACGATTCGCTCCAAACGCTATCCTGTAGAGAGTATTTTAGAATATCTAGCAGCGGGGGATTCGGTGGATGTATTGGCAGAGTTTGAGGATTTGGAGCGAGAAGATATATTAGCTTGTCTGTCTTTTGCAACGCTCTCGATTCAAGCTAAATCTATTCTAGTTTTACCTTTTGCTGCATAAAGTTTATTGTTAGTTTTCCTCAAAAAATAACGAATTAACTCAAACAGTAAATGAGAGACAAAATACACTATGCGGTCAGAAATGCACTTGAGAAAGATGGATGGGCAGTTGTGAATGATCCGTACAAGCTCAAGTTGAGTAAGAAAACACTGCGAGTCGATCTCGAAGCAGGAAAAGTTATCGAAATTCAGAAAGGGTTTGAGACGATACTGATTGAAATCAAATCATTGGATTATTCTAGTTTACTCTACAGCTTTTATGGAGCTTACGGACAATATGACTTTTATAGAGATGAGCTTAGAGAACAAAATATTGATAAACGAATATACCTCGCTACTTCTCAGCAAGTCTATGAAGATATGCAAGCGATACCTGAACTGATTGCTTGGTTAGAGCGTAAACAAGTTAATCTATTATTTGTCAATATTGAAGAAGAAAAGATTGTCAAATGGATCACTTACTAGAAAAGCAGCAACTTATTCGAACGCTATTAGAAGATTTCATTTCTCTCCCTAGTGAAGAATATCCGCATCTACAAGAACTTCTCATCATAGATGAAGCTCAACAGCATTTCATACTTTTCACACTCGGATGGCATCAGCAGACCTATTCGCACACAACGACTTTCCATATTGAGCTGACAAAAGAAGGCACTATTTATATTCATGAAAATAATACGGATGTACCAATTGAGCTACATTTAGTAGAGCAAGGGATTCATAAAGAAGAGATTAAGATTGCTAGGTCTGTTGAGCCTCTTTCTTTGACGGTGTAATCATTAATTTTGATCGACAGATCTGGAGACTTTAGTTGTATGTGTGTTCGTCGTCCTTTTCAGATATTGCTGGGCGAGTATATCTTATCGGCAGCTACAAGCTGCGACAATCTGTTATATTGCGGCGATCAGGCTTGGCATACTTTGGCGATCATGGTTAAAAAGAAACCCTATCTTTATACTACCATTAATCAAAAACATATGATGAAAATCAACCAATATCGCAAAAACCTACTCATAGGCATCCTCCTAGGTATCTTCATCTGTCTCATTCTTTTTTTCACCCGTACTACCGTCATTGAGCAAGGCACACCTTTTCTAATGGGCTTCTTGACTTGCTTTGCGGTACTCGTCATCATATCCATTATTATAGGCGTATGGTTTCGCAAGGAAATCTTTGAACGCTACTTCGGC
>CAYLPW010000113.1:0-288 GCA_964385665.1 uncultured Saprospiraceae bacterium | reverse complement strand
TATTAAAAAACGCCTACCTGAACTACCTGATAAAGAACTTCAATCTTCTATCAAAGTTATTCAAACCTTTATATGGACCAGAACCATCTACACCTTTTTGGGCTTGGTCGTTTCTATTTTTCTAGTACTGGGTGGATTATTGGGAAGTGTATTATTGTTTAAGCAGAATACACTAATCAACACACAAAATAATCGTCTTGAGCTTCAAAATAACCTTATAGAAGCAGAACGCCGCAGTTCTTTAGTCTTCCTGATGAGTAATGTACTCGATAAAGTAGATGAGGAGAT
>CAYLPW010000112.1:0-16058 GCA_964385665.1 uncultured Saprospiraceae bacterium | reverse complement strand
TTTCAAATCTGAATATGTTCAAAAAGAAATTACTCGTTGATTGGTCGTCGTTTTTATGACAACTTAATCCACCGTTCGTTTCTTTCGCTTATCAATATGAAAGATAAGTTGACAAAAGTTAGAGAATGAGCAAATACGTAATATGCAACTTTCACAAACTATTAGCTGTTTTTCTCCCAAAACAAGCACACGGTGGAAGAAAAATTAAAGGCATTCGAGCGACTGCTCAACATCATGGACGAACTGCGCGAAAAATGTCCTTGGGATCGCAAGCAAACCTTTCAAACCTTACGAAATTTAACGATTGAAGAAACTTACGAACTGGCGGAAGTGCTACTGGAAGAAGACCTAGAAGGCATCAAAGAGGAGCTGGGTGACCTCATGTTGCACCTAGTTTTTTATGCGAAAATAGGGGAGGAGAAGCAAGCTTTCGATGTGGCAGATGTGTTGAATACCGTTTCGGACAAATTGATCGAACGCCATCCACATATTTATGGTGATGTTGAGGTGAACGACGAAGAAGATGTCAAAAAAAATTGGGAGCAGATCAAGTTAGCATCAGGGAAAAAATCGGTTTTACAAGGTGTCCCAAAAGGCTTACCTGCCTTAGTCAAATCGTATCGGATTCAAGAAAAGACGCATCAAGTCGGTTTTGGTTGGGACGAATCGTCAGGCGTTTGGAAAACGCTTTTAGAAGAACTCGATGAGTTTAAAGAAACTATGGATACCAATGCTCCACATGCCGAAAAGGAAGACGAGTTTGGTGATGTATTATTTTCATTGGTCAACTATGCCCGCTATCACGGCATCGAAGCAGAAAGCGCGCTGGAACGAAGCAATCGAAAATTCAAACGCCGCTTTGAGTACGTTGAATCACATGCAGCGAAGCCATTAGATCAAATGACACCTAAAGAGCTGGATGATCTTTGGAATGAGTGCAAGCAATTGGAATAATCCCCTTAAAAATGTGTACTTTTGCACCGCTTTTTGAAAAAGCCGTCTAATTTGATGAATATGATAATAAATCAATTTGTTGAATAGTAGAATATCCAATAACCACAGTGAACCAAGTCTATTTCAAACGTTTACGATAGTGATATACCCAAGATTAAAGATTGCCTAGCAGTAGTGGTGGTGTCTTATTAAGCTATTAAATCAAGCATGAAGAAAATAAAGTTAGATATAGTTGCTCTCTCTCATAGCGTTACTCAATCCCATAACTACGCTGTTGTTTTGGGGGAACAAAAAGGTTCTCGCCGCCTGCCTATTGTTATTGGTGGCTTTGAAGCGCAAGCGATAGCTGTAGCGATGGAGCGCATGACACCCAACCGACCACTCACCCATGATTTGTTCAAGAATGTACTAGAGACCTTCAACGTTGAGCTGATTGAGATTATCATCAACAACTTACACGATGGTATCTTCTTTTCTCAGTTAGTTTGTTTACACAATGGTGAAACAGTTGAAATTGACTCCCGCACGTCGGATGCTTTAGCGATGGCAGTCCGATTCGATTGTCCGATTTATACGTACGAATTTATTTTGGATCGCGCTGGTGTTGTATTGGAAGAAAACGAAGGCGAAGAAGGCGAGGAAGCTATCGTTCGTCGACAAGAAGTATCGGCTGGTCAACGCTTGTCTAGTTATTCAGTAGAAGATTTAAAGCAAATGCTCGATGAAGTATTAGCAAATGAGGATTACGAGCGGGCTGCAGAAATTCGGGACGAAATCAATCGTAGAGAGCAGTAAGCAGTAAGGAAAAGGCAGTCTCAAAATTTTCATGTAATTTTTCAGCAATTTAGCGTTCTTTTTAAAATATTCAATAGGTTTTATTACTAATTGCTTGTAGTTTATTTTAAAGCTAGATATATTGTGCCGTTTTCAAGTACGGTTTTGGACGATATTCCAAATCGGAGATATTTATATACTCATACAATCGTGAAATAACTAAATTGACCTTTCGTGTCCATTTATTATTGAACTCAGACCTAGAACAATGGCAGATAAACTAGACCGAATAGATAAAAAGATTCTTCGCATTCTTCAAGATAACAGTAAGATTACTAACCTCGAACTGTCCAAACAGATCGGATTGTCTCCTGCACCTACTTTGGAGCGCGTCAAAAAGTTGGAGACCAATGATGTCATCAAAAGCTACCACGCGATGGTCAATCCACACGCTATTGACCTCAATGTTAAAACTTTTGTATTAGTCTCTCTAGCGTGGAAGAAAGAAAACGCACTCAACGATTTTCTTCATAAGATCGAAGAAATCGAAGAAATCACGGAATGTTATATCATTACAGGAGAGGCGGACTTTTTAATCAAAATCGTCTGTAAAGATATACCTACCTACGAACAACTTCTCTTCAAGACACTTTCACAAATCGACGAAATCGAGCGACTCAAAACGTTGATGACTCTATCGACAGTGAAGGACTCTAAGATTTTGCCGTATAGATATGAATAAGAGATATTAGACATTAGACGTTAGATGTTAGACCGTTCCACTGACAATCGACTATCTGGTAGATCTAAACGTAATGAAAGAATACTGCAAATAGGCTATTTCGTAAAGCATAACGTATGAGTGGAAATAGTCTAACGCCTGCCTGCTGCAAACATCGTCAGGCAGGTCTACCATTTACTATCTAACGTCTTACTACATGAAGCAAAGTTTGCTTTGGCAACTCCAACACCCCTATCAAGAATGGACCTCCTACATTTTCGGCACGATGCATGCCAAAAATGACCGCTTTTTCGAGCAACTAGAACGCGTCTATCAAGCCATAGAAGCTTGTCACTTTTTTGCTGCTGAATACGATTTTCACGATCAATCTAATGCGCTCGACCCTAGCCTTTTTCGCCTGCCTGATGGAAATAGGTTACGCGACTACTTGAGCGACAAACAATACGAAAAGCTACAGCGTATGTTGCTGAAAGCCTTTCAAGTCAATCTCGATCACGTTCAGCACATTCTCCCACTCTTCACCATCAATCTCATCACTCAACAAATATTACAACAGAATCAACAAGTGTCCTTAGATGAGCATCTTTGGCAGTATGCTTTGGAGCGAGGTAAAGAAGGTGTAGGTGTAGAAAAGTTATCTGAGCAGACCAAAATTCTTCAACTCATACCCATCGACGCACAAATCAGTATGCTTCGCAAAGCAGGAAAAAATGTATCTGCCTTTCGACAACAGTTGCTACATACCGCTGAAATCTACCAAAACGGTGACATCACTAAACTCTATCAAATCACCAAAAAAAGCACTGGAAAACTAAGAAAACTCCTCCTGTATCGCCGAAACGAAATCATGGCAACACGCATCCACGAATGGCATCAGCAACACAGTGTTTGCGCAGCTATTGGCGCGGCGCATCTGGCAGGTGCGAAAGGTGTGTTGCGTTATCTTAAACAGCGAGGCTTTCGGATGCAACCTATTTCGCTAGATGTGCGTACATGAATAGGAGGAACTTCCTAGTTCAATACTTAAAAGCTATATATTTTTGAGTTTAGCCAAGAATAGGCTACCTATAAAGCATGATAGATGAACAAACTATGTGTTCTATGTGCCTATGTGTTTCAAATATATAAGTATTTAGTTCGACGTTTTGACGTGCAAACACCCTTCTCCCATCAACGATTTAAACTATATGCGTCTACTCACTCTCCCTGTACTCCTATTTTTAGGGTTTAGTTCCCTATTTGCCCAATCTACTACACTGAGCGGTATCATAGAAGGCGACGGCGAAAGCTTAATTGGTGCAACTGTACGTATTGGGAATACAGGAACGACCACCAACGCTTATGGACGCTATTCCATCACGCTACCAGCTGATACGTATCGCGTTTCCTATTCGTACATTGGATTCAGTGTAACAGATACGTTGGTTGATTTGACGGGCGAAGACGTTTTGTTGAACATGACACTTTCAACAGGTGTGGAACTGGAAACCGTAACAGTGACAGATGAGCGAGCAGATCGAAATATCCGTAGTGCAGAAATGGGTGTTGTGCCTTTGCCCTTAGATAAATTAAAAGAATTACCTGCTTTATTGGGTGAGCCTGATCCCTTAAAGTTAGCGCAATATAGTCCTGGAATTTCTTCCGCTTCGGATGGCAGCTCAGGCTTATTTGTGCGCGGCGGCGGTGCAGATCAAAATTTAGTGTTACTAGATGAAGCTGTCGTCTATAACTCGGGGCATATTCTAGGTTTCTTCTCCGTTTTTAATCCCGATGCCCTTAAAAAAACAACAATCTACAAGGGCGCAATGCCTGCCAACTATGGCGGTCGACTATCTTCGGTCATTGATATTCAAATGAAAGATGGCAATAGTAAAGATTGGCGCGTCGAAGGCGGTGTTGGAATTGTTTCCTCTCGTTTAACAGTAGAAGGGCCTTTAGTTGAAGATAAAACATCCATCATCGTCTCTGGTCGGCGAACGTATGCGTATGATTTGGCGCGACCTTTTTTGAGTGGCTCTGATTTTGATGGAACGAACTACTATTTTTACGATCTCAATACCAAGATCAACCACAAATTTTCTGATAAAGATCGTTTGTACTTGAGTGGTTATTTTGGTCGTGACTTATTGAACTTCTCCTCCAGATTCCGAGATGCGAATTTTGGGATCAACTATGGCAACTTGACTGGAACAGCGCGCTGGAATCGGGTCATCAACTCACAGTTGTTCATGAACGCTTCCATCATCTACAATAACTATGATTATACCTTTAGCGGACGAGAATTTGGAATCGATGCAGAAATTGTGTCTGGAGTAGCCGACTGGAATGCAAAACTAGATTTTGACTATTCGTTCACGCCAAATAAACGACCACACAACGCTAAATTTGGGCTGAACTTTATTCGACACAAACTCTCTCCGAATGTTTCTGATTTTTCCTCCGTAGAAAATGGAGATGAAATCAATCTATTCGGACGTTCAGGTATTCGCTACGCTAACGAATATGCCCTATACGTGCTAGATCGTTTTGACTTGGATAGAAATGGACTGTTGAGTGTAGATATAGGTATTCGAGCGACTGCCTACCAACTTTTTGGACCCTACAATTCGCTAGTGACTGGGACATCTTTCAAGGAAGGGCAAATTGTTCAAACGTACTATGGAATAGAACCACGTGTCTTAGCTCGTTACATTATTTCCGATGAAAGTTCTTTTAAAACAGGAATTGCCTTTACGAATCAATACGTTCACATGGTCACCAATTCAGCGAGTTCTTTACCTCTGGATATTTGGGTGCCGAGTACCGATTTGGTCGAACCGCAGCGAGGTTGGCAAGCATCTTTAGGCTATTTTAGAAACTTGCAAGACAATCAATACGAGCTTTCCGTAGAAGGCTATTTCCGAACGTTTGACAATCAAATTGACTACGGCGAAAACTATGTGAATGACCCGACGGACGAGTTGGAAGAGCAGTTTGTTTTTGGACAAGGACTGGCGTATGGACTCGAATTTTATCTACGCAAACGACAAGGTCAATTGACGGGTTGGATTAGTTATACCGCTTCGCGTACCGAACGGTTGTTTGAAGAAATTAATGACGGGCGACCCTATCCAGCGGTACAAGATCGACCACATGATTTTTCAGCTTTGCTGAGTTATGAACTGAATCCACGTTGGCAATTTGGAGCGATTTTTGTCTATACTTCTGGTTTACCGATCACGCCTATTCGTAGTGCATTTATTACTGAACAAAGCGTCAATCTACTATTCGGCAGACGGAATAGCGCACGTATTCGACCGTATCATCGACTGGATATTTCAGCTACTTTGAAGCCACATCCGAATGCCGAACGCCGCTTTAGTTCGAGTTGGACTTTTGCTGTTTATAATATCTACGACAATAGAAATCCACTTTTCTTCTACTATGACACACAAGAAAATCCTATCACTGGAAAAACCGAAGTCGTAGGCAAGCAAGTATCCTTTTTTCCCGTTATTCCATCGGTCACGTGGAACTTTAAATGGCGTCAAAAATCAAAGAAACAATGAGAATTAGGCAGTATATAATGGGAATAATTTTGGGGGTAATAGCATTCGCTTGTGAGGAAAATTTCGATCCACCCACCATTCCTGGCAATCGAAATATGGTCGTCGTAGAAGGACATTTAGAAGCTTATGCGACCAATCCAAGCGATTTGGGTATACAGCCGCGTCCTGCTTATGTGATTTTGACCAACGATATTTTATTTGGAGAAGCCTTTGATTCGGAGGACTTTGAGAATTTATTTGTGCGTGGTGCGAGTGTCAATATTAGCAGTTCAAAGGGAACAAGTTTTGCCTTACAAGAAGTCTGTTTAGACGCGCTACCGATGGAAGAGCGAGAATTTTTAATTGAAGCCGTGGGACTAAACAGTGCAGATTTTGCGGAAATAGGTATCGACTTTCGAGAGACAAATCTTTGCTTTTATGCCGATCTAAATATCGCTCGCCGATTTGATATTGGAGAAACGTTTGAACTAAGCATAGAAACAGGTGAGGTAAGTTTACGCGCTACGACGACTGCACCACCTTTTTATCCCATTCAAGACATTAGCTTTCGCGAGCCTCCAGGAGATACCGTGTTTTTTGCAGGCACTAGACTACGCCAAATGCTTATTCAAGCACCTGTGCCAGCAGTAGATAGCGTCAGTACGTATTTTCGCTATTTCACGCAACGCAACGACGAGCCGCTTTACAAAGGCAATGCTCCTTTGGCTGGTTTTCGCTCTGTTTTTGAAGGGCGCATATTGGGTTCTGGTGAGGAGTCTATCGCACTATTACGTGGCGAAGCCAGAGATTCTTCTTTCAATCCTGGTGGCAACAATTTTGGAAACTTTCGGGTGAATGATCGTTATTTAGTGAAATGGATGACTATCGATGAAGCCCACTTCAATTACTGGAACTCCACAGAGTTCAACGCGCTCAATCAAGGCTTTTTCTCTTCTTATACCTTACCACAGTTTAATATTGAAGGGGAAGGTGGTATTGGGATTTTTGGCGCGTATACAGTTGGTTTTTATGGGGGACTTGTGCCGAAGGAATAATACAGTTTATCTATAGACGAAGCTTAAACTTCTACATTCCTTATTCATCGGTTTGATATTCGATATTCTATCCAAATAAGGAATATCGAACACATGAACATAGAAAGTCGAACAACGAAGGAAAGAAACTCATCACTCAAAACGAGGCACCTCAAACACCTTCCCTTGCAACGCCAACTCCGTATTCGGAAAAACACTTTGCGCTTCCTCTTTTAAAACTTCTAGATCCTGATAGCGAGATGAATAGTGTCCAATCAACAACTGCCCAACCTCCGCTTTTCGAGCAATCTGAGCTGCCTGAATCGTCGTGCTATGCATGGAAGGAATACTGTTTTCGATGTGCCGATGTAGAAAAGTAGCTTCGTGATAAAGTAAATTTGTGCCTTGAATAACGGGAAGAATCGTTTCGGTATAGCATGTATCGGAACAATAGGCGTACGAACGCGGAGGAGGTGGAAGAATAGTCAACTCACTATTTGAAATAACTCGCCCGTCAGCTAACATCAAATCTTGTCCATCGTATTTCACGCTTTTAATCTGCTCAATCGTCATTTGATACCGCTCAATTTGCGCGGGCAAAATTTTAGAAGATCGCTTCTTCTCTTTAAACAAATAGCCACAAGTAGGCACACGATGCTCCAATGGAATCGTATACACGTCTACGCGTTGGTCGGAATGGACTAATTGATGTTGGGATGAGTCAAGCTCGTGAATATGAAGTGGATAAGGAAGGTGCGAATAGGATTGATCTAGACAGTTGCGTAACCATTTTTCTAGGCCGAAAGGACCATACAGATCTAGCGCTTTATCTCGTCCCAACAGCCCAAAGCTAGTCACCAAACCTGGCAATCCAAAAATATGATCGCCATGCAGATGACTAATGAAAATCTGGCGAATCTTCATTTTTCGAATCGCCCACTTATCTAGTTGTACCTGCGTTCCCTCTCCACAATCTATCAAATACAAACGATCTTCAACATTGACAACTTGCGCGCTCAACATTCGACCGTGAGCAGGAATGGCGGCATTGGCACCTAGAATATGGACTTGAAATTTCATAAAAAGCTGTTAGCAGTTGGCTATTAGCTATTAGCTTTTTCAGCGGCTAATTGCTTGATATCAACGTAAATTATATTTATCTAACGATACCTAGACAATTTTCCAATTCCACCAGTTCTCCTAAAGAAAAAATGTGAAATAACTAAATCGACCTGTTTGGAGGGAATTGTTCTTTTATTGAACTTGCGAAAAGAAAAGGACAACTCCATCCAAACACTAAAAAGGTCGATTTATTATTGAACTCAAATCAGGTCTACTCCTCCAAATCCTTCTCTACCTTAGACATCAACGCATAATCGACTGCTTCAGACAGCGTAGGCGTAATCGTCAAGACAGAATCTAGGCGAGAAATTTCGATGAGCTTTCGGACATTCGGCTGGTTTGTGCCTGTCAAAATGAACATACCAATACGATTCCATAGACGATTGGCTGTCAAAATGGCACTTAGTCCAGAAGAGTCGACGTATTCAACACCAGAAAGGTCTAGAATCAAATTTTCGACCCCTTCATTAGACAACACGACAAATTTAGACTTTAAATCAGGTGCAACTAAGGAGTTTAGATTCGTCTCTTCTAAAGAGAAAACGGTATAATCTGCCTGTTTGTCTACACTGTATTTCATGAATTGTAAGTTTTATAAGTATTGTATCCTTCTTCATAAAGGATAGAGTAGTCGAATTCTATGAGTAGGGAACGATTTGGAAGCGCAAAAGTATTAATTCTTTAGCTGATTCTTTATTTTTTGTCTCAAAACGGAAATCGAAACCCATTGTCTACGTCTCTACTCACAAATGATGTGCCTAACCATACCATGCTGTCAAATAGTAGTCATTATCTGCACATCCATCATTTGCAAGCTCCAAATTGAAACCAGCTTCTAAATTAATTGTTGAACAAAAGAATATATTGGTAGCACTTGTTCTATAGTACTGTAACAGAATGGTAACGATCATTCTAACTATTTAAGCGTTAATGGAGTATAAAATGATGATAGATGATTTTGGTAGATAAAAGAGCAAAAAAGTTTGGCATCATTTTTTCTATAACAATAAAATAAGACAGAAGAAAAATCGAAGTATAAAAGTCAAGCCAATTAAATTCATTCGTTTTGATTTTCTTTTGTACTAATTTTTGTATTCCCTATCGAAATGTATAATATTGTTTCGTAGAAAGGAATATAGACAGCAGAAACCCGCGTTTTTATACCAAAGCGCATTACGACTTAGACTAGCACATTTTATATTATGGATAGGAATAAAAGATTTTCGCCTAAAGTTAAGCAGGTCATTCGCCGCAGTAGAGATGCTGCTTTGCGTTTGGGGCATGACTTTATAGGCATTGAGCACTTGCTTCTCGGCATCGTCGTAGAGGCAGATAGCTTAGCAGTAAGGGTTCTGAATTCCCTTGAAGTAGACATCGAAGATTTGCAAGAGACGGTGGAGGAGTCGATCCAGCGTCGTCGCTCTGCGAATACCTCTTTGAATGTCGGTAACTTGCCATTGAACAAGCAGGCAGAAAAAATTCTGAAAGTCACTTTTTTAGAAGCGAAAATGCTGAAAAGTGAAGAGGTCGCACCAGAACACTTGATGCTTTCTATTTTGAAGAATAGAGAAAATATGGCGTCTCGTATTTTGGATGAGTACGAAGTGGACTACGAAGCATACAAAAGCGAACTAGAATTTGTACGTCAAGAGCTAGAGTTTGGTGGAACAGAACCTTTTGCGCAAGCACCTTCCGATCAGGATGATGACTTTGATGACGAAAGAGGAGGCAACTACCAGCAGCGTCGAGGCAATAGCAAATCGCGAACGCCAGTACTCGACAACTTTGGTCGTGACATCACAAAGCTGGCTTTAGAAAGCAAGCTAGACCCGATCATCGGGCGAGAAAAAGAAATAGAGCGCGTCTCTCAAATTTTGAGTCGTCGTAAGAAAAACAACCCGATTCTAATCGGTGAGCCAGGTGTTGGTAAAACAGCTATCGTCGAAGGTTTGGCGTTGCGTATTCACCAGAAAAAAGTATCGCGTACCTTGTTTGACAAGCGGTTGGTGATGCTAGATTTGGCAGCACTAGTAGCAGGAACAAAATATCGTGGACAGTTCGAGGAGCGCATGAAAGCGATCATGAACGAGCTGGAAAAATCGCGCGATGTTATTCTGTTCATCGATGAGATTCACACCATTGTAGGCGCAGGTGGCGCGACAGGTTCTTTAGATGCATCCAATATCTTCAAGCCAGCCTTAGCGCGTGGCGAATTACAATGTATCGGTGCGTCTACTTTAGATGAATACCGTCAGCATATCGAAAAAGATGGTGCATTAGATCGTCGATTCCAGAAGGTACTCGTTGAGCCACCTTCACCAGAAGAGGCAGTCCACATTTTAGAGAATATCAAATCAAAGTACGAAGAGTTTCACAACGTGACGTACTCTGATGACGCCATAGAAGCTTGCGTCAAAATGAGTGATCGTTACATCACGGATCGCCATTTGCCAGACAAAGCGATTGATGTGTTGGATGAAGTCGGTGCGCGTGTGCATTTGAAAAACATCAACGTACCGAAGCACATTGAGGAGTTGGAGAAGAAGATCGAAGAGATCAAAGAGGAGAAAAACATGGCAGTCAAAAATCAGCAATACGAAAGTGCTGCCGATTTGCGAGATAGTGAGTCTAAATTGGTGCGTCAGTTGGAATTTGCGAAGGTAGAGTGGGAGGAAGAATCGAAGACGAAACGCTACCCAGTTGAGGAAGAAGACATAGCCGAAGTCATCGCGATGATGACTGGTATTCCTGTCAAGCGAGTGGCACAAAGCGAGAGTGTGAAGCTAGTCGGCATGGCAGATGACATGAGAGATACGATAGTGGGGCAAGATGCGGCTATCGGTACGATCACTAGAGCGATTCAGCGTAATCGTGTGGGGCTGAAAGATCCAACTAAGCCAATTGGCTCCTTCATTTTCTTAGGACCAACAGGTGTCGGTAAAACACAATTAGCCAAGTCATTGGCTCAATATCTATTCGACTCCGAAGATGCGTTGATTCGTATTGATATGAGTGAGTATATGGAGAAATTCTCTATTAGTCGCTTAATTGGTGCGCCTCCAGGCTACGTCGGTTACGAAGAAGGTGGTCAGTTGACAGAAAAAGTGCGTCGCAAGCCATATTCTGTGATCTTGTTGGATGAGATCGAAAAAGCGCATCCAGATGTATACAATATCTTATTGCAAGTATTGGACGATGGTCAATTGACGGATGGTTTGGGTCGTAAAGTCGACTTCAAGAATACCTTGATTATCATGACGTCAAATATTGGGGTACGTCAGCTAAAAGATTTCGGTCAAGGTGTTGGTTTTGCGACGAAAGCCCGTCAGGATTCCGCAGGCGACCACACGAAAGGTGTTATTCAAAATGCCTTGAAGCGAACGTTCTCGCCAGAGTTTTTGAATCGTATCGACGATGTAGTCATCTTCAATAGCTTAGGTCGCGAAGAGATCTTCAAGATTATCGACATTACGTTGCGTGACCTGTACAAGCGGTTGGAAGGCATGGGCTACCAATTGGTCTTGTCTGAAGAAGCGAAGGACTTTGTTGCCGATAAAGGATTTGATCCACAGTTTGGGGCGCGTCCACTGAACCGAGCGATTCAGAAGTACATCGAAGATCCGTTAGCGGAGTTCATTCTGAATGAAACACCAGAGGAAGGAAGTACCTTGCGAGCGGTGTTGAATGAGGAAGAAAGCACGCTGAAGATAGAGGCAGTGAGTGAAGTCGAAACGGATGCGTAACCATATAGAGATAATAAAAACAATTCGTTTTTGTACTATAAACTAGAATTTTGCCCAATATGTGAACAATTTTCACGTATTGGGTAATTTTTTATAAAACTTTTAACCACCAAAAAGCCTTCCAATAAGAGAGACTTTGAGATAATGAGACGTGAGATAGTGAGACTGTCCTATTTTCGTAGTTCAACTTTACACAATTACTCGTTTATCACAATAATATAGATTAAGATAGTTGGTACGAGTTGATGTGAAAGAGGCAAATCAGTCTCATATCTAGTATCTCAAAATCTCACATCTCAAACTATTTATTCATTAAAATTTATCCTTTGGCAAGAAGATATTCTAAAAGAACATTCACGCGTCGCCGTGAAGAAGATCAACACCGAACCAACGACAACATTCGCATTCCAGAAGTGCGATTGGTAGGCGACAACCTATCTGAAATTAGCGAAAAAATAGGAACTGAAATAGAACCTGGTCGGGTACATGATACAAGACAGGTGAAGCAGTGGGCACAAAAAGCAGGTCTGGACTTAGTCGAAATCTCTCCAAATGCAAAGCCACCAGTTGTACGCATCATTGACTACAAGAAATTCTTGTACGACAAAAAGAAGAAAGAAAAGGAGCTAAAAGCGAAAACGAAAAAAACTGTCATCAAGGAGATTCGTTTTGGACCGAATACCGATGACCATGACTTTGAGTTCAAATTGCGACACGCGCAGAAGTTCCTGGAAGAAGGGGCGAAGGTAAAAGCCTACGTCTATTTTAGAGGGCGAACCATTGTTTTCAAAGATCAAGGACAGCTATTGCTCTTACGTTTCATCAAGGAGCTAGACGAGTACGGCTCAGCCGAAGCACTTCCAAAGATGGAAGGACGCCGCATGATCGTGATGATTGCGCCGAAGAAGAAGGGCAAATAGACGTTGGTTGTGTTTGTTGTCAAACATTCAAAGTTGCTAAAAGAATTACTCCAATATAATTTTCTGACGCGCTTTCAAGGTTGGATGTGATTCAAACAATATAAACCCGTTGGGGGAGTGGAGAGGTATGCTTTGTAGAATCTTTATTTTGCATTTACTATTGCTCAACTTTATCTCTATTCATACTGTAAAATAATACGGTGGTTTGTTCATTGATAAACCACCGCATAGATACCACACTCAAACTAATAACTAATCAGACAGAGGTGCTATACAAAGAGTACCTGTCGTCGAACTAAACTAATCATTAGAAAGAATCGTGCATGAGACAGCTTAAAATTACGAAGTCGATAACGAATCGGGAAAGTCAATCCTTAGAGAAATACTTACAGGAGATTGGCAAGGTCGATTTGTTGACGCCCGAAGAGGAAGTGGATTTAGCGAAGCGGATTAAGCAAGGCGACCAAATAGCTTTGGAGAAGCTGACTAAAGCTAATTTGAGATTTGTTGTTTCGGTAGCGAAGCAATATCAGAACCAAGGTTTATCCTTGAGTGATTTAATCAACGAAGGGAATTTGGGGTTGATCAAAGCCGCTCAGCGATTTGATGAAACGCGTGGTTTCAAATTCATTTCCTACGCTGTTTGGTGGATTCGACAGTCCATTTTGCAAGCATTGGCAGAGCAGTCGCGTATCGTTCGTTTGCCGCTGAACAAAGTGGGTTCGTTGAATAAAATCAACAAAGCCTTTTCCGAACTAGAGCAGGAATATGAGCGTGAGCCATCAGCAGATGAGTTAGCAGAACAACTACAAATCCCAACGGAAGAAGTAGAAACAACGCTAGGGGTAGCTGCCCGACACGTCTCTATGGATGCGCCGTTTGTGGAAGGAGAGGACAACTCGCTTTTGGACGTACTAGAGAATAGTACGACACCGAAGACCGATCAGAAATTGGAGTACAAAGAGTCGCTGCGTCGAGAGATAGAGCGTTCGTTGAGTACCTTGACAGACCGACAGTGTGATGTGATCAAACTGTATTTTGGTATCGGTGTGGAGCATCCCATGTCTTTGGAAGATATTGGGGAGCAGTTTGGTCTGACGCGTGAGCGTGTTCGCCAGATTAAAGACAAAGCGATCAGTAAGCTACGCGCCACCAATCGAAGCAAATTATTAAAAACTTACTTAGGTTCGTAGAGTCGAATATATGAACTACTGCTTAATTCGATGAATACAAGCGGCAAAAGCCACTTTCTTTTCAGCAAGGAAGTGGCTTTTTCTATATTTGATCATTCACCAACTTATTTATTCCAACTGTATGCAGCATATCATTTTCGACCGAAACGACAGTATCGCTACCATTACTTTCAACCGACCAAAAAGTTACAACAGTTTTCATCGCGCAATGGCGTTGGAAGTACAAGATGCGCTAGATCAATGTCAAGATGAAGCGATCAGGGTTGTTGTATTTACTGGAAGCGGAAAAGCATTTTCTGCTGGGCAGGATTTACAAGAGGTAAGCAATCCCGATGCGTTTATGGGCTTTCGCAAAATATTGGAAGAACATTACGCACCTATCGTTATGAAGATTCAAGCGTTAGAAAAGCCCGTTGTGGCTGCTGTGAACGGCGTAGCAGCTGGTGCTGGCGCGAATTTAGCGTTGTGTTGTGATGTTGTATTGGCGAGTGAAAAGGCAAGTTTTTTACAAGCTTTTAGTCGAATTGGATTGATTCCTGATAGTGCAGGAACGTATTTTTTACCGCGTTTGGTGGGCTATCAGAAAGCATTAGGTTTAGCCATGTTAGCCGATCAAATTGATGCGCGAGAAGCAGAGCGATTAGGTATGATCTACAAAGTTTTTCCAGCTGAGGACTATGAAGGAGGAGTCCAAAAAATAGTCACTCGACTCTCTACGATGCCAACTAAAGGTTTAGCCTTGCTCAAACAATCCTATCAATTGAGTATGAACAACACTTTAGAAAAACAGCTAAAAGTGGAAAATGAGCTACAAATCATCGCTGCTGAAACGGAAGACTATCGAGAAGGTGTACAAGCATTTTTACAAAAGCGAAAGCCAATATTCAAGGGACGATGATTGTCATAAAACATAAATCATAATTTATGACCTATGACTACCCCTCGTAAACTACGTCCCAATCCTTCCAAACGGCTTCATAGCCTCGCTGTCGTAGCATTTCACCGATCTGCGCAGGAGAACGCTCATCAGAAATCTCAAACTGCTCTAGCGACTGTGGTTCAACCGCGTAGCCACCTGGATTTGTTTTAGAACCTGCACTCATCGAAGTAATTCCTAAAGCAATCACATTATCTCGAAAACGCTCTGACTCTCGGGTAGAAATAGACAACTCGATTTCTTCATCGAACAGTCGCCAGGCACAGATTAATTGCACGAGTTCTCGATCCGAAATCACCACTTCGGGTAAAAAACCGCCCGAAAATGGACGCAGGCGCGGAAACGAAATGCTGTACTTGCTGCGCCAATAGGTGCGTTCCAGATAATCCAAATGCAAAGCCGTAAAAAAACTATCCGTCCGCCAATCTTCTAATCCAATCAAACAGCCCAATCCCATCTTGTAGATACCAGCTTTTCCCAGCCGATCTGGCGTCGCTAAGCGATAATCAAAGTTAGATTTTTTGCCTTTTGGATGATGTGTTTTGTATTTGCCGCGATGATAAGTTTCTTGATAGACCAAAACCGTATTTAGACCCAATTCAATCAATCGCTCATAGTCTTCTTGTTCCAGCGGCTGCACTTCCATCGAAATATGCGAAAAATGAGGACGAATAATGGGCAATACTTTCTCGAAGTAGTCCATACCAACTGTCTTATTGGCTTCGCCTGTTACAAGTAGCACGTGGTCGTAGTTCATCGCCTTCAAGGCTTCGACCTCTTTCAGGATTTCGCTGCCAGTCAAAGTGCGTCGGCGCATCGGATTGTCTAAACTAAAGCCGCAGTAGGTACAGATATTTTGACATTCATTGGACAGGTAGAGTGGTGCGTATAGCTGCATCGTATTGCCGAATCGCTTCAAGGTACGTGCATGACTCATTTGTGCCATCTGCTCTAAGTATGGCGCAGCAACAGGTGCAATCAAGGCTTTGAAGTCCTCTAAATCACGCTTTTCTTTTCTTAACGCTCGTTCGACATCTGCTGCCGTTTTTGCATAGATGCTTTCTGTTGTTGTCGCCCAGTCGTATTGATCGAATATTTCTTTGAATGTCATA
>CAYLPW010000111.1:0-16156 GCA_964385665.1 uncultured Saprospiraceae bacterium | reverse complement strand
TAGCCAACTAACTATCTTGTATTTCTGTCATTTTCCTTTCCCTTTTTCAACTCCCTACACCGTTTCGCGTTGGTTAGATTGGTAACAACAATCTGTAAATTACACAAATAAGCTGATGTTTGATTTGCTTTAAAAAAGTCTCACATCTCATATCTCACAATCTCATATCTCATAATGGCTTTATTCGGAAAAACAGGCGTTCTGCTAGTCAACTTAGGCACTCCAGATTCTCCCAAAACAGGAGACGTTCGTCGCTACCTTCGACAGTTTTTATTAGACCCTCGTGTTATTGATTATCCTTGGCTGCCACGCAATTTGTTGGTGCAGGGGATCATCGCGCCATTTCGTGCGCCCAAGTCGGCAAAGTTGTACAAAGAACTGTGGACGGAGAACGGTTCGCCATTAAAATACTATGGAGAGATCGTCGCGGAAGGGGTACAAAAAGAGCTAGGTGATGAGTACATCGTAGAACTAGCGATGCGCTATCAGCAGCCGTCGATGGAAGATGCCTTACAAAAGCTTTTGCAGCAGGAAATAGCGGAATTGATTGTCTTCCCGATGTTCCCACAATATGCATCTGCGACCACAGGTTCGGTACACGATGAAGTGATGCGTTTGCTCCGAAAAGAGGACAGCATTCCGAATGTCCGAATGATTAATTCGTACTACGATGAGCCTGCCATGATTAAAATTTTTGCAGACAATGCGCGTGAGTTTGATCTGGATAGCTACGACCATATTTTGTTTAGCTACCACGGTCTGCCGTCTCGCCAATTGAGAAAAGCAGATCGATGCAATCACTGCAAAAAGACAGATGATTGCTGTTCCACTATTTCTATCGTCAATCAATTCTGCTATTCCGCGCAATGCCATGCCACAACTCGCGCACTAGTAGAAGAACTAGGACTATCAGAAGATCAATATAGCACCTGTTTTCAAAGTCGACTCGGCCCAGAAGAGTGGGCAAAACCGTACACGAGTGACATCATCGAAGAGCAAGCCAAAAAAGGCGCAAAACGCTTGATCGTCTTTAGTCCAGCTTTTGTTTCTGACTGTTTGGAAACGATTGTAGAAATTTCAACAGAATATCAAGAAGAGTTTGAGGAAATGGGTGGTGAGCATGTTGATTTAGTGCCGAGTTTGAATGGCGATCCGCGTTGGATTAAAACAGTGGCGGATATTATTGTTCGGAATGATGTGCGGGCTAGAGCGGCTAGTTTGGTGTAGATAATATGTTACAAGTCACCCCGCGAATTCTGTGCTTGGAAAAAGACAAGTCTGTCAATAGCTATTTTAAGCTGAATATTCACGGGGTGACTTTTGAAGTGCTCAAATTTCTCAGATTGTCGGAGGTTGCACCTTCGATACGATATGCTCATTTAAAAAGTATAGTTGTTATATTAGCGTAAGTTTCATCGAAGATACCATCTTCGATAATCTAGGCTTCAAATTTGTATCGTTCTCGAATAAACAACTACATCCTTGGCAACAGCAACCTTCCCACAACTTTTACAGCAACTCAAAAAGAGAGACTACCAATCTGTCTATCTATTGCACGGCGATGAATCCTATTTCATTGACCAAATAGCAGACTACATCGAAGAGAATGTGCTGGCAGAAAGTGAAAAAGCATTCAATCAGAGCATATTATACGGAAAAGAAACGGAAGCCAAAAGCTTGATCGACACCTGTTTTCGTTACCCGATGATGTCGCCGTACCAAGTCGTTATTTTAAAAGAAGCACAAGAAATGCGGTCGCTCAAAGACTTGCAAGCCTACATCGACAAGGCTGTGCCGACCACCATTTTAGTCATTTGTCATAAACACAAAAAACTCAACCTCAATTCTAAGTTCGGCAAAGCACTGAAAGCAAAAGCGACAATTCTAGAAGCTAAAAAACTATATGACAATCAAGTGGGCGACTGGATTCGGACGGAGTTGAAGAACCGAAAACGGAATATTCAACCAGAAGCAGCTGAGCTAATGGCGGAATATTTAGGAACGAATTTGTCCAAAGTCACGAATGCGCTAGACAAATTAGAACTCAACATAGAAGCACAAAAAACCATCACCACCGACGATATCGAACAGCACGTTGGCATCAGTAAGGACTACAATGTATTTGAGTTGCAAAAAGCACTTGGACAAGGTGATGTTCTGAAAGCCAATCGCATCATCAACTACTTTGCTGCCGATCCGCGCAAGCATTCCATCATCATGCTCATCGGCACGCTGTACAACTATTTCAGCAAAATTTTAATGCTCCATCAGCTTCGCCAAGCTCCTGAGAATGAAGTCTTACAAGCATTGGGACTGCGTTCTACCTTTTTTTTGCGCGAATACAACCAAGCCGCTCGCCGATTCTCGTTTGGAAAAAGTGCGCAAGTGATTCGCGTATTGAGAGAGTATGATCTGAAAGCAAAAGGCGTCGACTTCAATAAAACGAATACGGAAGATGGTGCGTTAATGAAGGAGTTGGTGTGGAAGATTTTACATGTTTGATCGTTTATAAAGAAAGTCTTCCCATACTTTATGAAGTCTGTTTTTATAAACGCTTATATGTCCTTAACTGTCTTATATGTTTTAAAACATCCCAACAAGCCAGCATCACTTCTACACCGAAATCCACTTTAATTCATTAGCTATGCCATACTATTTCTTTCTCTTTCTATTTGTCATCAGCACTTCCTGTAATGCTCAATCGTACCCGACTACATCTGATTTTCCATACGCGCTCGATCAGCCAGATCAAGTATTCAAATTAGATAAAGACTTAGAAGAAATTTCAGGTTTAAGTCTGACAGACGATCCGAATATCTTAGTGAGCATCAATGATGAGGACGGCGACTTATATTTTATTAGTTTGACGGACGGAGAAGTGACCAGCGATCCTAAATTTGGGAAAGATGACGACTACGAAGGCGTAGAATATGTCAATGGAATGTATTATGTTTTGGAAAGCAATGGCAACCTCCACGAAATCGAATATGATGGCGACGATGCAGACAAAAAAGAAACCTACGATACCTTTCTAAAAAGCGAAGATGATGTAGAAGGATTAGGATATGATGCGCAACGGAATTTATTGCTACTGGCTTGCAAATCAGAGCATGATGATTACGATGACGAGCGAGTCGTTTTTGGGTTCGACTTAGCAACAAAAGAGTTATTAGAAGAACCTGTATTGCGCTTTAGCGAAGATAGTCTGTACGCGTTTGTTGAGCGTAGAGGTGTTGATAATGGTCTCCTCAAAATGACGTTTGCGAAGGGTTTTGCACCTTCTGGCATTGCGCAACATCCGCAGACGAAGCAGTGGTATATTTTGTCTTCTCCAAAGCGATTGTTGTTAGTTATTGATGAGCAGAGCAACTTAGTTTATTTGGAACAATTGAGTGAAAAACTGGCACGACAGCCTGAGGGAATATGTTTTGCGCCTGATGGAACGTTGTATATTAGTTCGGAGGGAAAAGGGGCAAAAGGGCGTCTCTTAATTTATTCACCAAAAACAAATTGATCAATGATTTTACTCTATATTTTGATGTCTAGCTGGCTGACAGCCCACGATTTTCATTTAAGCAAAGCAGTCGTCGAACACAATGCAGAAACGGAGGCATTAGAAATCACACTGCATATTTTTTTAGACGATTTAGAAGCGACGTTGTTTGAAGGAGGCATCAAGGAAAGGCTAAATCTTTGCACCAAAAAAGAGCATCCAAAAGGGGATGAAATTGTCGCTAACTACTTGAAAAATCGCTTTCGCGTCATGGTCAATGGCGAACTCCAGACCTGTCGTTTCGTTGGTAAAGAAATATCGGAAGACTATTTAGCGACTTGGTGCTATTTGGAGGTAGAAAATGTGCCAACAATTGAAACCATTGGCGTACAAAATACGATCTTGATGGAATTGTATGAAGACCAACAAAATATCGTGCAAATTAAAGTGCCACAACAGAAGCCAAAGTCTTTTCTATTTGATCGAAAGTATATTGAGGATTTTGTGGAATACGATTGAGCTATTGGCTATTGGCTGTTGGCTATTAGCTATCCTGCTCTTTGATAGCTTGGGCTCAGCAAAGACAGCATGAGTAGAGTTATATAGTTAGTCTCATATCTCGAATCTCAGAGCGAAGCGATCTCATATCTCATATCTCATATCTAAAAAAAACAAATGATACAACTCGCCAATATTTCTACCCAACCGCCAGAAGATATAGACAAAAGCGACATTAAAGAAAAAACAAAAGAGTACGTCGAGCGATTAGGGGAGTTGCAGCGGCTACTGCGTGCGAGTCAAAACCACGCTGTATTGGTCGTCTTTCAAGGCATGGATGCCAGTGGAAAAGATGGTGCGGTGTACAAAGTCTTTCGTGATTGCAGCCACAATGATGTCAATACCTATGGTTTCAAGAAACCGACAAAGGAAGAATTAGCACATGATTTTTTGTGGCGGGTGCATCAAAAAACGCCAGGTAAAGGTCAGATCATGATCTTCAATCGCTCGCATTATGAGGATGTGCTAATTCAGCGTGTACATGGTTGGATTAGTGACGAACACGCCGAAAAACGCATCGAGTCTATCAATGCGTTTGAGAACTTGTTGCAGTATGATAATAATACTTTGGTCTTGAAATTCTTTCTGCACCTTTCGCACGAGCAGCAAGCCGAAGAACTACAACAACGCTTAGACGAAGCCGATAAGCACTGGAAACACAATTCTGCCGATTGGGAGGAGCGCAAACATTGGGATAAGTATATGCACTATTACGAAGAAGTGTTGAATAAAAGTGCGATTCCGTGGCATATCATTCCTGTCGATAAACGCTGGTATCGCGATTATTTGGTCAGTAAAACGTTGGTGGAAGCCTTAGAGGGTTTGAATATGGAATATCCTGCTTTGGAAGATGAATTATAAATCATGGATCATGGGTCATGATTCATGATTCATGATTCATGATTCATAAACTAGGATCTATATCCATATCTCGCTAGCGAACTAGGTTGATTTCCCCTGTGAATTGTTCGATGCTTTTGTCCTCGTATTCGACCAAAATATGATAGACGTAGACACCTTTTTCTAACTCGATATTGTTCACCGCTCCATCCCATCGGAAGTCTTGTAGTGCTACATCTTCAATGGTCAGGAGCTGATTGCCCCATCGGTCATAGAGCGCGACACTTTTCAATTTTCCTCTAAAATATGGGTGCGACTGTAAGTAAAAGAAGTCGTTTTTCTGATCGCCGTTCGGAGAAAATGTATTGGGTATATAAATGGGACAGTTCTCTTGTGTGACGATGAATTCTCGCGCTGTGGTACAAGTAATGGTAGACTCTGGATTTTGAAAAGTAATTGCTACTTGTGCTTCATAACTTCCAGCTTTAATGTTCTCAAAAGTGGCTGTTGCTTGCTGTGCTGATTCGTTGAGTATATAGCTCAATTCACCTAACTCGCTGCTACTCAATACACTTAACTGCCCATTTGCCATTCCACAATCTGGACGTATCACATCAATACTATCAATCGACAAATCGGAAACAACCACTAATACAGAATCATAAACAATCTCTTCCACTTCATAAAAAGCAAAGTCGTCTAGCGCAAAATCGTTGCCAGCAGGATTGGTATTTCGGTTGACGATACAGATTTCGGCGGTGGTTGTCGTTTCGGATTCCCAAATGGCAAAAAACTGTCGCCACTCGCATACTTCTGATGCTGCCGTGAATACTTCCCCCAATCGTCTTCCATTAATTGAAAATTGAAGCTGCGCTGGATTGCGCGGATTGACTGAAGTGAGCCAAGCCGAAAACGCGTAACCTGTTTGTGCTTCTACTTCAATGTTCTGACACCAAACGCGTTGATTCGAGATCGGCGATCCATCGACGACCATCATCAAGCCGTCTCCCGTCGTTTGATCTGGACAATCTCGAAAAAAGCCACCATTCAAGTTTCTCGCACTTTCATTAATGCCATATACGCCTTGTGTACTGATGCTTTCTACGTAAGGGTAGTCGCTGGTGAAGCCTTCATTTCCGTCACTAAAATTAGGATTTTCAATCAAGTTTTCACCAATTAAAGAGGGGATCATTTTGGCAATATAAAGTGTTGTTTCTTCAGGTGTGGCAACTGGATTGTAGACCGTTGGGTTACTTACCTCATCATTTGGTGACCACTGGTAGGCAAATTGTCCTTGTCGCGCCTTTAGAAAAGCTAAGTCGTTGGGTTGGCAAAGCAATAGGGTATCTAATTGAGCAAATAAAGGAGGTATCGCACTTACTATGAAATAGATTAAAAATAGCCAAAAGCTAGTTTGTGGAAGCCTCATTTTCAATGTATTTCATTACATTCTACCGTCTAGATACTCCATCAATTCCATCATGAATAGTTTAGCTGTGTTGTCGTCTGGCTCATAAGCCACCGCAGTACCCCAATGCTCTTGCAAATAGTATAAATATTGATACGCCGTATAGTTACTGACCTCTATTTGAGCTGGCAACTTCTTGTCCTGTTGCACAAATCCTAAAAGAGACTCAAACAATGTCTTTTCCGTTCTATTTTCACTGTCCATTGCCTGGTTGACGATCATTCCTGAGTCTTTATCTAACCAAAACGTCATGATTGGATAAACTGGTCGTTGTTCCTTATTTTCTTGAATAGGTGCGGACATATATTCATATCCATTGATTAACGTTTTTCGCCCGATTAGATATTTTTCTTTGAACTGCTGTAGTGCTTCTATTACTCCAGGATTGAGTTCAGGAACATTCTTTTCCTCTTGCGACTCCCAATCAGCGATCAATTTCTCTGAATCGTGGAAGGTATTGATCCATTCTCCATCCACTTGTTTACGAATTAATATATCATTCGTATGATTTAGTAGCAGGTAATCATCTTCAATCAAATCTGGATCAGCTTTCACCATTTTTGCAACTTCCATCGTTTGCTCCATCGCCATCTTCATGGTGTCAATATCCTCTTCCGCCATCACCCACGGATGGTAGCCAGGCGTATAATCCAAAAATTGAGTCCAGCTATTTTTACCTCTAAACTTGAGTCCCAGCTTTTTGATGTGCTGATAATCCTCTTTGGTTAAATTCTTTCTATCCTCGAAAGCTAAAGCAATAGCTCGTTGTGAAAACAATGGATTGTCGAATGGAGAAGCTTCCAAAATACCTAAATAACTGTCTAATCCTGCTACCCCTTTGTATACATTTAATCCATAAACGATACCTCCTCTACCAAAAACAACGCAAAAGTGGAGTGTTTTCTCGGTAGGATGTTCTACGCCAAAGACTTGAGCATCCCCCATCCATTTCCAAGGGGCTAATTCTTTGTACGATTGAGCAGTTTCGTACAGACTCAACCATTTTTCTTTGTTTTTGATCGTCGACATCCTGTTTTTTTTAGTGCCGTGAAGTAGCTAAATTTATTATTGAACTCAGACTAATGCCCTGTAAATTAAGTTTCTATTGATTTCATTTTGTACTCGTAACCGCTAAACTTGTTTAGCAGGTTGAACGCACCAAACAAGTTTAGTCGTTACAAATTACAAGAGACTTAGTGTACACTAATACGTAAAGCTACCAAATTACTCCAACTCTACCTTCAAAAATCGCCCAGTATGACTTGCTTCCGTCTTCGCCACTTTCTCTGGTTTCCCTTGCACCACGACTTTTCCTCCACCTTGTCCACCTTCTGGTCCAATATCAATAATATAATCTGCCACCTTAATTACATCCATGTTATGCTCAATCACAGCGACCGTATTTCCTTTATCGACCAGTCGATTTAAGACCAGCAACAGATGCTGAATATCCTGAAAATGCAGTCCCGTCGTGGGTTCATCTAAAATATAGAAGGTGTTTCCAGTGTCGCGTTTTGAGAGTTCTTCGGCAAGTTTGACGCGTTGGGCTTCGCCACCAGAAAGCGTAGTAGCTTGCTGTCCCAATGTAATATAGGTCAGTCCCACATCCCGAAGCGTTTTCAGTTTTCGATAAATCCTAGGGATCGGTTCAAAGAAAACAGCAGCTTCAGCAACGGTCATGTTGAGTACATCGCTGATGGATTTTCCTTTGTACAGTACTTCCAACGTCTCGCGATTGTAGCGACGACCGAGGCAGGTTTCGCATTCGACTTGTACATCAGGTAAGAAGTTCATTTCGATGGTTCGTAGACCTGCACCCTGACAGGTTTCACAGCGTCCGCCTTTTACATTGAAGCTAAAGCGACCTGGTTTGTAGCCTCTGATTTTAGATTCTGGCAGATCGGAATAGAGTTTTCGGATATGCGTAAATAAACCAGTATACGTGGCTGGATTGGAACGTGGTGTGCGCCCAATTGGGGACTGATCTATTTCAATCACTTTGTCGATATGCTCTAAGCCTTCGATTTTCTTGTAGGCTAATGGCTTTTTCAAACTCTTGTAGAAATGCTTGCGCAAGATAGGGTAAAGCGTTTCATTGACAAGTGAGGATTTTCCACTCCCACTGACACCTGTGATACAGATAAATGTACCTAAAGGGAAGCGTACTGTTACGTTCTTTAAATTATGTCCTGTCGCACCCATAAGCACGAGTTTTTTGCCATTTCCTCGTCGTCGTTTTTCGGGTACTTCTATTTTTGCATCGCCATTTAGGTAGCGAGCCGTGATGGTTTGATCTTTTAAAAAGGTTTGTGGAATCCCCTCCCCTACTATTTCGCCACCCAACTTTCCAGCTCCTGGTCCCAAATCAATCAAATAGTCCGATGCCAACATAATATCTTTATCATGCTCGACGACCAAAACGGTATTTCCAATGTCTGCCAACTCACGTAGCGCTTCAATTAAACGATGATTGTCCCGCTGATGTAGTCCAATACTGGGTTCGTCCAGAATATAAGTGATGCCTGTTAGTTGTGACCCAATTTGTGTGGCTAGACGAATGCGTTGTGCCTCTCCTCCAGACAATGTTCGAGCAGAGCGATTGAGGGATAAATAGTCCAAACCAACATGCAATAAAAAGCCTAACCGCAACTTAATTTCCTTCAAAATATCTTTAGCAATCGCTCGCTGTCGGTCGCTCAGATGCAAGTCAATGTGTTGCATCCATTCGTTCAGTTCGGATAAGTCCATTTCTGCTAGCTCCGCGATATTTTTGTTAGCTAACTTGAAATGTAGAGATTCTTGTCGCAAACGCGCACCATTACAAGTATCGCACGTATCAATCGTCATAAACTCTTCCGCCCACTGCCGAATTTTCTCTGATGAACTATCTTCATACCACCGCTTCAACATTTCGCCTAAGCCTTCAAAGGCAAAGTAATACGGTTTGCCTTGATAGCGCACTTTAAATTCTTCTTTTCCGCTTCCCTCTAGCAGTACTTTCAAACCCTTTTCAGGAATGTCTTTCACTGCTGTCGAAAAGGTGAATTTATATTCTTTAGCAATAGCTTTGAGCTGTTTGAATGTCCAAGTATCGCGGACTTCTCCGAATGGAACGATGCCCTGTTTATTGATGCTTTTCGTATCGTCGGGAATGACTTTTTCTAGATCTACTTTATTAAGTTGTCCTAATCCTTTACA
Organism: uncultured Saprospiraceae bacterium; assembly: GCA_964385665.1. GTDB lineage: Bacteria > Bacteroidota > Bacteroidia > Chitinophagales > Saprospiraceae > JAAUTG01. The sequence goes on along the minus strand of CAYLPW010000111.1, from coordinate 6,599 downwards.
GGTCGGACACATCCCATAAGGCGAATTGAAAGAAAAGGCATTGGGAGAAGGTTCTTCGTAGGATAAACCTGTTTCTGCATCCATCAAATGCTTACTAAATGGAAATACTTCTTGGCTGTCATTGTCAAGAATAAAAAGTAGTCCATCACCCATTTTCAGAGACGTCTCCAGCGATGTTCCCAAACGGTCTTGTCGCTCCTCGCTCACTTTAATGCGATCGACAACTACTTCAATATCGTGCACTTTGTAGCGATCTATTTGCATACCAGGCTCTACATTCAGCACTTCGCCATCGACGCGCACTTTTGTATATCCCTGTTTGCGGACTTGCTCAAATAGTTCTCGATAATGTCCTTTTCGACCTCGGATAAGTGGAGCGAGTAGTAGTATTTTCTTTCCAGCAAATTGCGACATAATCTGCTCCAACATCTGCTGCTCGGTGTAGCGCGTCATCCGCTTACCCGTCTTGTAGGAATAGGCTTCGCCCACACGGGCATACAGCAGGCGCAAGAAATCGTAAACTTCGGTAATTGTGCCGACCGTAGAGCGTGGATTGCGACCAGTTGTTTTTTGTTCGATGCTGATCACTGGACTTAAGCCAGTGATCTGTTCCACTTCGGGGCGTTCCATTTCGCCGATGAACTGACGCGCATACGCCGTGAAGGTTTCCATGTAGCGACGCTGCCCTTCGGCGTAAATCGTATCGAAAGCCAATGAGGATTTTCCACTACCACTGACGCCCGTGATGACGACCATTCGGTTGCGTGGAATACGGAGGCTGACGTCTTTGAGGTTATGTTCTTTTGCGCCTATAATTTCGATGTAGCCATCGACTGCCAACGCGTTTTCATCTAGAATCACTTCTTGTGCTGCCATAGCGCGAAATTAATGAAAATAGCCAACAAATTGTTTGAGAAAGGTGGAAGGGGTGTAATAAAAATGAGTAAGCTTTCATTGATGAGTTAGTGCTGAAGTCGCACCCTTTTGTTATGAATGTGCTACTCGACTCACGAATGATAACAGTTTTTTGTCTCGCTCTCCTTTCAAAAAGCCGTAAGTTAGCTGTTCAGCAACGGAAAATTGCTCCATCATGTAACCCATAACAAAAGCGTATGATTTCAATCATACGCCCTTTTAGTTCGACTCTATTTTCAGCGTATCGAAAATTGTCCAGCAATAGGAAATTGCAGGACAACAGCAGTATTATCGCAGTAGCACGACCTTACCAGTTAATGTAAACTCTTCTCGCTCTCCACAATTTTCAACATACTGAATACTGTAGGCATAGACATCAGAAGGGAGATCACCACCATCATTGTTACGTTGTCCATTCCAGCCAACGCCTATTTCGCTCGTTTCAAACACTAAATTTCCCCAACGATCAAAAATCTGCATGATTCCAAAATCAATGGCTCGATCATCGGCGTAAAATAAACGGAATTCATCATTAGTGTCATCGTCATTGGGTGTGAAAGCATTTGGAATGCCTACTTCGGAAGAGAATAAATTCACGGCTACGGAAGCTTCTAACGTTACACAATCTGGGCCAACAACAAATACGACTGACACTACTGCAACGCTATCATTGCCTGTAAATGTAGCGGTCGACATCATCACATCACTATCTGTTGGTCCGCCTTCCCATCTGAATTCTCCTACTTCAGTTGCTGTCGCTGTTGCTGTAAATGGCTCACCGATGCAGCCAGCTTCATCGCCGACCACTAAGTTTAATTCCGCTGATTCGATATCAATCACTGTAATCACTACGCTACCACTCACATCTGGACACTGTCCGTTGGAAGCAGTCACGCTATAGGTGTACACGCCAGCATTAGGAGAAACTGTTGGTGTGGGGTTGTTGATGTCTGTGAAATTAGGATCATTGCTCTCCCAAACATAGGTAGCATCTGGCGAAAATGCTAAATTGAGCTGCACCGAACCGCCTGGACAAAGAGTTTGATCAACTTCTAACTGCAACTGTGGTGACTCAGAAGCTAGTATGGCTACACTGGCTGCGCCTGGACACATTTTGTCCGACATCACTTGTACGTTGAAGCCACCAGGTGCTGTCGCCACAGGATTTGGACAATCCGAACAACTCAAACCTGTTGCGGGCTCCCACATATACGACTCGATAGGGACTTCGTTGAGTTGCTCTACATTTAATTGTACGCTTTCGCCAGAGCAAATCGCTGGATTGGGTGGTACGATTTGAATTTCTGGCAGTGGATTGACTTCTACACGTGCTGAATCTAGAGAAGTACACGCACCGCTTACCGTTGTTCGCAAGTAGACAGTAGTTGTATCAGGTGCGACGACTAGGTTGAATAAGCTATCTGGTGTCTGTTGTCCCGTAGGTGGCGTCCACGCAAATTCGATGTTTGGATAATCGAATGGTTCGTAGGTTTCAGAAGTTAAAATGACAAAATTACCTTCGCAAATCATTGTATCACTCGGCATGATGGCTAGGTCTGGTAGTGAATCAACAACAACGACGACGGTATCCATTCGAATGCAACCCATATTTTCTACCGTCGCGATGATACTGACGTTTCGTTCTGGCGATAAAGTCAAGGACGTCAATAAGGTATCGGTGAAGTTTTCATCGGAAGTTGTCCAAAGCACATCTACGCCAGTAGGTGCCGTCATTTGCTCATCAGGTGTAAAAATAATTTCTGAACCTCGGCAGATGCGAACGGTGTCATCAGCTATCGCTTCGGCTTCATCGACACTCGATAATAAATTGATTTCGACTTCGGTGACATCTAGTTCCACACTTTCCATTATTTCACACACTCCACGCGTTGCTGTCAACTCATACGTGCCACTTCGCGTAGGAACGACAATTGAGTTTAAGTCTGTTTCATCGACAAAAACATCAGCTGTTGGCCCGTTAAACTGGTAAAGAACTCCTTCTTCAGCCTCACTCTCGCTCAATACAATACTATCGCCTTGGCAGACACTTTGATCGCCAATCAAATCAAAAATAGGTCGTGCATCCACCTCTACTAGTACGCTATCCAAAGAAGCAACTGGACAGACTCCATTGGTCACCTCTACAAAATAAGTAGTTGTTTGCGTTGGACTGACGCTAGGATTCGCACTAGTTGACGTAAAGCCTGCTGGCTCGGACGTCCAAATATACGATAGTCCTATATCATTGTCATCGCTACCCAGTTCAATATTTTCTTCACCGACGCAAATCCCTACATCTTCCGCCACGTCGAATTCTGGAGCTTGCGCAGATAATACAGTCAGTATGATTTGATCGGTCGCTGGACATTCGCCAGCATCTAAGTTGACGGTAATGGTGTAGGTGCCAGGTACACTAGCCGTCACTGTAGGGTTGGGGCAGTCTGTACAACTTAGTTCGACACCCTCTGGTGCGATCCATTCGTAAGTTGCACTTTCAAAGTCGCCACCAGCTTGCAACTCAAACATCTCACCTGCGCAGACCGTCACATCTTGTGACAACTCTACTCCCAGTACATCTACCTGTATCTGTAAGGTATCCACTGTACAGACGCCTTGAATGATGGCTTTGTAAATAGTTGTTTCTTCTGGCGAAGCGATGGGATCTAAGCAATCACTGCAAGACAACGTATTAGAAGGTGACCATTCTACATTGTCGATGCCGTCTGACAATTGCAGTTGGGTGCTTTCACCGCGACAAATTTCGGTATCCATTGCACTGACATCTATAGATAATCTATCCAACACAGCTTGATCGGAAGGTGACCAGTCTACAGATATATTATTGCCTTCGATGTCATTTCCAAAGTCATTGATTAGAATAACATATATCTCCCCTTCTTGCGCGTCAATGGGGCGCACAAAATCATCTCCAAGAAAATTAGGTAGAAAAGGTGTCAAACAATCAAATTCATCGCGTATCTGTGTGCGAAAAACAGGATGAATGTCTGCCAGTCCTGTTGGTCCAGCAGTAGGTGCCCATGAGCTTCGGATGGGTTGGTCACTTTCAATAATGTCGATGATAGCTTGCTTGTCATTACAGGCTTGTTCGGCGTTGAATGGTCCCCAAACATTAAAGTCAATATCAGAAGGTTCGTCTGCACTTTCTAGTATAAATCCAAACTTACCATCTGCTTGCGCTTCTACCGTAAACCAGAAGAAGTCGGCTTCTATCCCTTCGTTTTGCCAACAACCTGAATTGACACGTTCTTCTAAAGTTACATCCTGAAAACCATCCTGAAACGTAAAAATGGAAGGTACGCCGCCATCTTGCTCGACACAGCCGTTTAGTGGATTACACAGCGCATTCAATAAGGCTGGAGATAAAATACAAGCACGTTCTTCTATAGAAATATCGAAATTGACGCAATTGAAAGGTTGTGCCACGATGATGTAATAGTCACCCTCTTCTTGAAAGTTGGCAGACTGAATAAAGCCAGTTGCACTTTCTGCCACACAGATAGAGTTAGGATCAGAAGGTGGTCCGTCGAGTACTAAGACTCCCGTACTTGGTTCTGCATTTTCAATATTGATATTTGCACAAACATCGCCAGGTGAATTGTAGATAAATACTTTTTCAGGACCATTCAAAAATACATCCTGACCACAAGCAGTCTGCGCAAAGGAAGCTGGTACATCACAAGAAGTAAAGCTCCCCCGAAATGGTAGACTATTGATGGTAGTGGCTCGATCTATACTCGTTGGTTGGCAGCTAGTTCGGCATTCCCAGTTCACCTCAAATCCAGATTGAGTAGTCGATACATCTGATACAAATTGTAAAGTGACGCATTCACTAGTAGCTTGTATTTGGAAGGGTCGTCCGAAGTTAGAGCCTGACACTCGTGCCAGAAGAGGCGCTTGAATATTGTCTCCAGCGAAGAAAGACAACACATCAAAGCCTAATTCCAGCTGATAATCAATCACGTCAAAGATGATACATGAATTGGGCGTTTGTGGACAGATAGTCAGCGTCGAGTTTTCAAAATTGCTGTAGTTGCCCTCCTCTCCACCTGAGTCTAATACTGTTCCACTACAGGCGTTCGTATTCGCTGTTTCACCCATGATGATGGCAGGAATAAACTCTTCTACACAAACGGTGAAAAATCCGCTATTGGGAATAGTGGTCGCACTGTACTCATTGACCCGTAATGTGTAGGTCACGTTGGTGAGCAAGTTAGAAGCTCGTAATCGAAGTTCGTTGTCACCATTTTCTGCGGAAACGCACACCAGCTCAGATGGGCTGGTACAGCTTCCTCTATACAAAGTCGCTTGAGGATTGACTAAGGCAGATGTTCCGTCCGCCCCGTCTTCCCCACGTATCGTAATGACATAGTCGCGGATATTCGCTGCGGTTCGGAAGGTGAACCACACATCGCGCTGCGTTCCATTGAAACAATCTGGTGCTGCTACATTGGAAGTGGTCGCGTCTATATTGATATACAGGGCTTCTCGATCACAGACTGGTGCTGTGCCTAAATTGATAGCAGTATTACAATCGTCATTTTGAGGCGCTTGAGCTTGTACGTTGATGGTCAGAAGGGTACAAAACAAAATCAGGAGTTGAAAAATTCTCATTAGCAGCGTTGTATTATTACTTCGTATGGAGGAATCCAATTTTTTGTACGCGATCGTGTATGTTCTACTGGCGGAGGAATTAAAACGATCTATCCTAAACGTAGAGCAACTACACTTATATTGCGTATGCTTAATCAGCCAAAAATAGTGAAATTTTGATATTCAACGAGCGTTGAGGAAGTTTGGTGCTGGAAAGTTTGAGTTGTGCAGCAAATAGTGGTTTGTAAGTTGCCGATTTACAGATGATTATGACTGTTTTTAAAATCAACTGACTAATTATTTGCTTATTCTGGAGGATGACCATTATTAATTAATATAGCTCTCAGATTGACAATTCCTGAACGATTCATTTTTTAACGGCTTATGGTTGCTCTACCTATTGCGGTTTTTCCATTCATTTTCAATAAGTTCTCACTCCATGTGAAATGCGCTGCCCAGTCATCTTTTCTAGGATGAAAGAGAGGAACAATTTTATTTGTCAAGGGGTCAATAGCAGTTACCACATTATACTTAGAAGCGTTACACGAACGGCAAGCTATTGCTAGATTTTCCAAGTCATTTGTTCCGTTTAAAGAAATTGGTATAATGTGATCCACATCAAATCTAGCGGGTGAGTACTATTGAAGATATTTACAATATTCACAACATCCTTTTGCTAAAAGTTTTAACTCTTCCAAAGTGGCTTTAGAAATATAAATTTTCGGCATTTATCAATTATTTAGGACGAAGCTTTAGTTTATCGAACACCACATCAATAGAAGTTCCCCAAAGATCAGCCAATTCTTTCACCAACTTCAACCGCTCTAGTGACCACTTTTCTACTTCTTGATTGAGTTGCGTAAATCGACGATGTTCTGTTTCATCCATTTTACCCGTCTCTAATTTTTCGGCAAGTGACCCATAAGCTAACCAAGCGCGTTCATCAGGTCCACCAGTTTGAATACGTTGAATTAGTTGCTCCTCCTTTTCTGAAAATTCTGGCGACTTTCTCTTTTCGAGTAGTTCACTAGCCTTTTTCACAAACTGCTCTAACTCTTGTACTTGCATCGTAT
>CAYLPW010000110.1:0-16183 GCA_964385665.1 uncultured Saprospiraceae bacterium | reverse complement strand
TACGATCAGACCTTGTTAGGGCGTTCTGAAGTAGATGGTCTACTTTCTCAACAAGTTTTTCTGAAAGATGCCAATTTTAAAACACTGACCAGTGTCGGTACGTCAGCGAATTGGATGTTGAGTAGCAATTTGCGGTCGTCTGTTCCCAAGTTGCCACTCGATGTCTTCGCTGATTTGGCATACGTGAATCCTGAAAACGGCAACGGCGACTTTTATTACAGTGCAGGTCTAGCGATTCCGATAGCCCGTACTATTTTTGAAATCTATATTCCTATATTAGAAAGTGATGCCATTCTGTCGAATCACGATGCGCAAGGACGAGAAGGTATTTGGGAGCGTGTGACGTTTCGCTTAAACTTGAATCGCTTGAATATTTTGGATGTGACGGATAATTTGGGGCTGTAGTTGTGTCACCCGTTGAGTACAAGGTTGAGCCTAAAGTTACAAATTCAAGAAACAGAAAAGCGAAAGCATATGGTGCTGACTCAGCGGGTGACTTGAAAGACCGCGAAAGTCACCCGCTGAACTACAAGCTTTAATCCAGCTATAAATTAACAATTCGAGTAACAAGCTTTATGATTCAACGGGTGACAGGTGACACTTCAACACAATCCTAATGCTTTCGCCAACTCCTGATTACAAAGCGTTCCATTTCGCAATCCTGCATAGTCTCTTGCAGAAGAAAACTCCCAATCTTCCATTTTCACAACAAGTCTCGCTTCGACTGCATTACGATGAATATAGTGGAAGCAAATCACTTCGTATTGACCGCCTCCGAAGAATAACTCATCAGACCCACAGAGCGTGATAAAGTGATCTCGATCTCCATTTTTCGCTTTCGTCTCTTGCCTGAATAGAGAGCCAGAATCATTCCTAGAGTTATTAACAGCACGAGTGTAAGATCGAAGTAAGATGGCAATGCTCTGATTAAACGTTCTCAAATACGGCTGACCACTCTTTTTATTGAGGACGCTAAGTTCTACTTCATGCACATAGATCAAAAAATGAAAATGATTAGGCATCAAGGAATAGCAAAGAATATCGCAATAAGGTAGAAGGTAAGTTCTTGCTTTACGGAGAAAGAGTAAGTAATTGGCGCGAGAAAAAAAGATAGTTTGCCCCTTGTTCCCTTGATTATAAAGGTGGTAAATAGTTTGTGGCTCAAAATACATAATTTAAATAGTTGTGCTATTGAGACCAAAAAGGACATGAAAAGTCACGACCTCTCACCCGTTGAGTACAGCATTGAACGCAAAGTGCGGAGTCTGAGAAATAGAAGAGAGGAAGAATATGGTGCTGACTCAGCGGGTGAATGAACAAAAGCTAAAAAGCAACGACCTCTCACCCGTTGAGTACAGAATTAAACCCAAAGTGCGGAATCTAAGAAATAGAAGAGAGGAAAGATATGATGTTGACTCAGCGGGTGAGTCAAAAAGGAAATCAAAGTGACTCAACAACCACACGAATAGTCACCCGCTGAATATTAAGCTTTAGTTCCTCTATAAATTGATCATTCGAGCAACCAGCCCGACAATTCAACGGGTGACTCCTACAAGCGAATCACTTTCAACTGCGCATCCAGCATAAACCGCCGAATAATTTTCTTCACCTCTGGATTACTCTCATAATGCGTATTCACGCAGTCGCACAACGTTTGTGGATCGCTGATACCTTCCTCCACATTAGCATAGCCAAAGCCTTGATATTCCCCATTTTGTACCCAAACGACCATGCGTTCGTGCTGTTCCCGTCCTTGATCGACTAGTAGGAAATCATCCTCAAAAACCGTCCGCAAATGCTCCATCACTTCCTCCACGCGTTCATTGTAATCCTCTACTTCTTCCATTTGTCCACACGCGCCATAGCAAGACTTCAAATGGTAATGAAAACAAACCTTGCTGCCATGTCCTTTCTCCAAATGACAGAGCCGCGCACATAAATTGTAGTCTTTCACCATGCGTGCCAATCGACCTTTGGCGTGCGTCAATTTACTATATTCGGCGATCACATTCAGCTTTTTTCGCTCTGCTGCCGATGCTTTTTTGGCTTCCAAACAAACGTAACCGTGTTCATCAATGAAGGAGTGAATGACGACAGGAAAGAAGCGGCGACGTTGCGCGCGGTTGATATAAGGACGCTGTGTTTTAATTTCGTGGGATTCCAAAAGCAATGCTGCCAACTCGCTACCAGTCACTTCATAGCTAATGTCGTGGACGTACTGTTGCAGTTTACGTGCTTTTTCGGTCACTTTAGAGAAATGTTCGGCGACGCGCTTTTTGATATTGATGCTTTTTCCGATATAAACTAAGTTCCCATTCTTGTCGTGCATGTAATAGACACCGCAAGCATCGGGCAATTCGTGCATCCGTTCAAGCGTCACATTTTTAGGCAGTAAAGATTCTTTAATGCCCAAGTTAACTAGCTCCTTCACTTGATCTTCGCCAGCTTCTTTGCGCAGTATACGTTCAAACAAATCGACCGTTGCCAGTACATCTGCCATCGCACGGTGTCGGTCATCCACTTGTATACCGAAGTGCTCAATCAACTTCCCCAAACTATACGAGCGCAATCCAGGAAACGCCTTCCGACTCAAGCGCACCGTACACAATTGCCGGCGCGAAAAAGTATAGCCCAATCGCTTAAATTCCTCGCGCAAAAAACTGTAATCAAAACGAACATTGTGCGCTACAAAAACAGCTTTCTCGGTCATCTCGACCACCTTCTTTGCTACTTCATAAAACTTCGGCGCATCTTCCACCATCTCTTGCGTGATGCCAGTCAATTCCGTGATTCCCATCGGAATGTACTGCTCTGGATTGATGAGACTTTCCCAACGCTCCACAATTTTTTCGCCGTCGTGTAGGGCAATAGCGATTTCCGTAATGCGATGGCGCGTCGCTTTTCCACCAGTGGTTTCGAGGTCGACAATTGCGTATAGTTTGTTCATTGTAAGCTGTTAGCCATTAGCTACTAGCAGTTAGCTTATTCAGCAAGTAGCTATAACTCTTTAATTAAGTTGAAATGTTCTCTCACTTCTCACCCCTCCAAACGCTTGCAGGACTTCTAATTATTTCCTAAAATTGAGCGAAAGACGAACCTAATTTCGTAAGCTTACGTCTAATCAGTAGAAACGTGAAACATATTGGATGTCAGCGTTGCTTATTTACTCAGTTGCTAAAGAAGTGAAACAATATGGTTTCAAAGGTAAAAATAATTGTTGCATTTTTATGCGTGTTTGTGGTCAATTGTGGCACCTCCAAACTCCCTTATCACGAACGCTTCTTCGATAATGAAAAAATAGAGCCAGGAGCGCATCAGTTGGGTCAGTATATGCCCCTGTTGAAAGACAAAGGCGTTGCGTTATTAGTCAACCAAACATCAACGATTGGCGAAACGCATTTAGTGGATAGTTTACATCAGTTGGGTGTCAATATCAAAGCCATATTCGCGCCAGAACACGGTTTTCGGGGCGAAGCAGATGCAGGCGAAAAAATTACCGACGGACGCGATCCACGTACCCATATTCCGATCATTTCCATTTATGGCAAAAATAAGAAACCAAGTGCGGCGCAGCTAGAAGGGATTGATGTGGTCGTTTTTGATATTCAAGATGTAGGCGCGCGTTTTTATACGTACATTTCATCCATGCACTACGTCATGGAAGCCTGCGCCGAAAATAACGTCGATTTTCTAGTACTCGACCGCCCCAATCCAAACGGACATTATGTAGACGGTCCAGTTCTTGATCCTACATTTCGCTCTTTCGTCGGTATGCATCCAGTGCCTGTCGTACATGGGATGACCGTAGGCGAATATGCGCAAATGGTGAATGGCGAAGGTTGGCTAAAAGATGGCAAAAAGTGCCGATTGGATGTGGTGCTTTGCAAAAATTATAACCATAAAAAGTTCTACGAACTGCCGATCAAACCATCTCCGAATCTGCCGAACATTCGGTCGATCTATCTGTATCCGTCGCTTTGTTTTTTTGAAGGCACAACGGCAAGTGTAGGACGAGGCACGACGACACAATTTCAGGTATACGGACATCCAGATTTTTCAAAAGGGGAGTATACGTTTACGCCAGAATCCATGCCTGGCGCGAAGTATCCGAAACATCAAGGGGAAGTGTGTCAAGGCTATAACTTGTCTGAAACGCCGGTACGCCAATTGCAAAAGCAAGCTAGTTTAGACCTCAGCTACCTCATTAATTTCTATCAGTCTATGCCGAATCAGTCTGACTTTTTTAATAATTTCTTTGATAAATTGGCAGGCACAGATCAGTTGCGTCGTCAGATTCAGGCTGGCGAAGATGAGGTGTCTATTCGAGCGAGTTGGTCGGAGGGGTTGGCGAAGTATGAGGAAATGCGTGAGGGGTATTTGTTGTACAGAAAATAAAATCAGCAGATTATTATTTTAAGGCTAACACTTTTTCTAAAAATTCGTCTGCATTTAATAGCTCAATAGGTGGAAAGTCAATGGTGTTTAAAACTCGAAAGTGTCGATCATTTGTAACCAGAAAAGTCGCCTTTGCAGCCACCGCACAGTCTACAAATTTATTGTCGTCAGGATCAGCGTGGATAAGATTCCATTTAAAATGTACATCAACCTTCTGTAGAGACTTCAGTTGCAATATTAATTCTGCAAAATTGTCAGCGGTATTGGGTTTTGTACTTTTTCGACCAATAATTTCGATGTATTCTTGCAAAATGGATTCTGAAACTGCCCATTTGAATTTCTCTTTTAAAATACCGTCGAATATAGGTCTATACTTTGACAACTTTGGAATGGAAGTAATTAAAACATTTGTATCTATTACAACCGTCATCACGCTTCGTATTTAGTACGCATATGTTCATTCGACCACTCCTCAATTTTCTCCTCTCCCCAACCATTTTCTTCAAACAGATCATCAAAATCTTTAGTGACCTTCTCTGCGAAATAGTTCATTAGTAGCAAGCGGATTTCTTCCATCTGCTCATCTCCTAAATTAATACTAAATATCTTTAACAACTCCAATTGTATATTGGAAAGTCCACTTTGTGCTTCCATGCGACTGGTTTTGAATTTAATAAACAACAAGATAGTGGGTTTTGGTTCATAGTAATAAAGTATGGATCAACCATGAACTATCTATTATTGGTCTATTGATGAAATTCTTCTTTTATCTAAAATAATGACACCTATGTCATTTCAATAACCTACCTTTGTGACACCCCTGTCATAAAAGTGAAAAGTGCCAACATCCACCTTTCTAAAACTAAATGACGAAAAGCGCGATCGATTCATCGAAGTCGCGCTGCAAGAATTTGCGCATCACAACTTCGACGCAGCAAGTATCAATCGAATTGTCAAGGAATTAGGGATTGCGCGAGGAAGCGTGTATCAATATTTCAAGGACAAATTGGAGTTGTGGTTGTATTTATATGAGTACGCACAGCAGCAAAAGCTGGCTTTCATCACAGTGATAGATCGGGCAGAATTTGACGACTTCTGGATGTACTATCGGACGCTCTATAAAAACGGTATTCACTTTGAAGTGCATCGACCAGATTGTTATGCCTTCTTATATCGAGCGGCTTTTTTGGAGCGAAGTCCGTCAGTCGTCGATCAAGTAGATGAGTGGCAGCAACAGGCTAAGATCATGCTTTCGAGTCTGGTGAAAATGGAACAACAAACAGGTAATATTTCGACTGCCGTTTCCGTAGATATTGCGGTTGCTTTGATGATGGCTACTAGTCGCGCTATTGCGGATTTGTGGCGCGAACAAGTTGTTTCTTTAGATACCAAAGAAAAAGAAGGAGAAATGACATCCGATGCTCTCGACCGCTATTATGCGATTGTCGATGAGGCGATTGATTTATTGGCGAAGGCACTAAAATAGAAGAAGTTATCCAGCACTAGAAAAGTGCGGGACAACAAAAGATATTGACTATGATACAAGCAGAACAACTCACTTATCAGTATCCAAAAGCTGATGAACTCGTCTTGAGAGGTTTGGACTTCAAGATAGGGGAGGGAGAGATATTTGGTTTTTTAGGACCAAGTGGTTCTGGAAAAAGTACGACACAGAAAATTTTGTTCAAGCTGCTGACTGGCTATGGCGGTAGTGCGCGCATTGATGGGCGAGAGGTGCGCGATTGGGGGAAAAGATTATACGAAAAGGTGGGCGTTGGGTTTGAGTTGCCGAATCATTATTTGAAGCTGACAGCACTCGAAAATCTCCAATTCTTTGGACAGTTTTATTCAAAAATGCTCAATCCGATGACTCTTTTGGAGCGAGTCGGACTAGCCGTAGACGCCAATAAAAAAGTCAGCGACTACTCCAAAGGCATGAAAATGCGCCTTAACTTCATTCGTTCTTTTCTCCACGATCCACAGATTTTATTTTTGGACGAACCCACAGGCGGACTTGATCCTGTCAATGCCAAATTGGTCAAAGACATCATTCGAGAACTGAAAGCACAAGGCAAAACGATCTTTTTGACAACTCATCAAATGATTGATGCTGAGCAATTGTGTGATCGAATTGCCTTCATTGTAGAAGGGGAAATTAAATTAATTGACACTCCCGAACAACTACGCCTGCAACACAGTAAACGAGAAGTGGAAGTTCGGTTCAAAGGGCAAGCTGCTAAGCGTAGTTTTCCATTGACTGACTTAGGCACAAACACCGATTTCTTACAGCAAATTCAGCAAAACGAGATTGAAACGATTCACTCTAAAGAAGCGAGCTTGGATGATATATTCATCGAAGTCACAGGCAAGCAACTTGTCTAAGACACGCGAACCACAACAAAAGTGTGCGATTTCAATCGCACTCGTTGAATCATTAATTTTCGACTATGCAGCAATTCCTCCACCTCCTAAAATTCGACTTCAAACTCCTCCAAAAGTACCAAGTCGTGCTGATTTCGATAGTGGTCACGGCAGTGTATGTCGGATTATTCAAGGGTTTATCGACTCTAGGAAATGTAGATCGTTTTCTCATTTTGATGGTTTTCAATGATCCAGCTTTACTAGGCTTTCTATTTGTAGGGGTATTGATTTTATTTGAAAAAAATGAGCGAACACTGCAAGCCTTAGCCGTCACACCCATCAACGTTCACAACTATATGCTCTCCAAAACGACGGCACTGACTGTCATTGGTGTCTTATGCTGTATAGCCATGGCGATAGCGACGCGCGGAACTGATGTGCGTTGGTTCATCTACTTTTTGGCGAGTGTATTTGCGACTTTTATCTTCTCTATGTTTGGTTTTATAGCAGTCGCCGATCAGTCGAATTTCAATAAGTATATCCTAAAAGCGACTGGACTGATTCTGCTTTTGGCACTGCCGTTTCTAGGCTATTTTGAGGTGTTGCCCGATGGGTTATTTTGGATTTTTCCGACTTGGGCAGCTATTCAGTTGTACGATCTATCTTTTCAAGCTGCACCTAGCTGGTCCTACGCTACACTGTTGAGTTTGATCTGTCTAGTTTGGAGTGTCGTTCTTTATAGTCTGGCACATCGAAGCATCACCAAAAACATCTTTATCGTATGAACCAATTTCTTGTATTGATTCGGGGTGATCTCCGCCAAATAGTTAGAGACCGAACACTCTTATTGTTCTTATTCGTACCGTTTATCTTGTTGGGGGTGGTACGTGCACTTGTCCCTCAGTTGACAGTAGATTATCCGATGATAGCAGATTATCACGTATTGGTGATGATGCTCGTTGGGGTACAAACTTCTGTGATCTTTGGATTTATCGTAGCGTTTCTGATTTTGGAAGAAAAAGATGAGCAGATTTTACAAGTCATTCGCGTTCTACCTATTTCGCCGAGCTATTTTGTGCTGTATCGTGTATTGTTTGCACTTCTCTTTTCTACCTTGAGTGCGTTCATTGTGATTCGCTTTTCTGGAATTGCTTTTCCTGGCGAGTTCAGTACCATTTTGTTGTCCATTCAATATGGATTGGTCGCACCGTTCATTGCACTTTTGGTGGCTACTTTTGCAGCGAATAAGGTAGAAGGAATGGCATTTTTTAAAGGGATCAATTTATTCTTGCTGTTGCCAATTGTCACTTTTTTCATCAAAGGTATTTGGCAATATGCGTTTGCGGTCATTCCCACCTATTGGACATATTCATTTTATCAGAAAAGTATGGGCGCAACGATTGATTGGAGTTGGTATATAATTGGATTGTTGGTGTATGCAATAGCGATTGGGTTGGTCTTTTTTCGGTTTAAGCGAGCGGTTTTTGAGCGGTAAAAGATTTTGAAATTAATTGATAGTTTATTTGGTTATTCGCATCAAAACAACTCGAAGTCTTTTGATTAAATGATCCTGCTGTAGACATTCTATGGGGGAGACACCTTCTAGTGCAGGAGGTTTAGATTTGATCCAAGTGAAAACATTCTCTTTTTCAAATAGCCCTGCTATTACAACAGCGAAGTCTTCTTTGTTACTCATACTTCTTTTTAGCTGTCGAAAAGTATCTTGATCTAGATTAGATTGGATATTCGTATAGTAGGACACGAAATTATTCCAAGCCTCATCTCCATCGTAGTGTTCTTCTAGCATATACCAGTATTTTCTGAGCGCAGTCAATGGAGCGACTACAAAAAAAGCCGATCAACACTACTATGCTGATCGGCTGTCTTTATGCTATTCTACAAAAAAATGTAGGTAGTCTCTAATCTAGTCCCAACGGTTGTTGTCGTAGCTGCTACCGCCACCACGGTTTCCGCCGCCACCGTAGCCACCGCCACGATTGCCGCCACCGCCGCCATAGCCACCGCCACCACGGTTTCCACCGTAGCCGCCGCCGCCGCCATAGCCGCCACCGCCGCCGCCGCCGCGTCGACCACCGCCGCCGCCACCACCGTAGCCGCCGCCGCCACCACGATCCTCTTTCGGACGTGCTTTTTTCACAACGATCGTACGACCATCCATTTCAGACTCATTCAATGCTTCAATAGCAGCATATCCTTCATCATCGTCGGCCATTTCCACGAATCCAAATCCTTTAGAGCGACCAGTTTCTCGGTCCATAATAACTTTCGCAGAATCTACTGTACCAAATTGAGAGAAAGCACTTTCCAAATCTTCGCTGGTTGTATTATAATCCAGCTTAGCAACAAAAATGTTCATAAAAAATAAAAAATAAAAAAAACAAAATAAAAACTTGTCTGAAGGAAAAGAGTAAGTGAAAGAACGGGTTAAAACCAACTTAAACTAAACGCTGATGCCGCCAAAGCAAGGTAAGTGAATCGTTCTAAGACGACTCGATTACAATAATATCCCTGCAAAGATACGCTTAATTGTAGTACGGCGCAACTAGAAACAGAGATTGACCTATAATTTAATATTAATTTAGCACTATTCAAAATGATGATTTCCAAATTATCGTAGCAAACTTGTTAACAAGTTGATAATTAATCCACCATTTTACTATGACTCATATTATCCTTTCATTCTGAAAATTGCATTTTTTTTCCCAATTGCAGTATAAAGTGGAAGATGTTCAAAACCTGCAACAAGATCAACTAGACACACTATCTTGTCCCAAAAAATAACATGGACTACTACGTTTATAATATCAACTGCGAAGCCAACCTTCGAGACATCCTCATTGCATTTCTCTCCATACATCCTTTTGACGTTTTTGAAGAAACCGATGAGGGACTATCTGCTTCTCTTCCCGCAACTGTTGATTTGGATGAAGTAGAAGCACATTTGGCACAATTACAACTTCAGTTTTCTTTTTCCTACAATCGTCAATTTTCGCCAGCTCAAAACTGGAATGCGGTTTGGGAAAGCAACTTTCAACCAGTGCAAGTCGGCAGCTTCTGTGGTATTCGCGCCGAATTTCACGAACCGATGCCTGACGTACAATATGAGCTAGTCATTCAACCCAAAATGTCATTTGGTACAGGACATCACGCGACCACTTTTCAAATGGTACAACTAATGCAACAGATTGATTTTCGAAGTCAAAGCGTCTTTGACTATGGGTGTGGTACTGGTGTTTTAGCCATTCTAGCCGCTCAGTTGGGAGCGAAAACAGTAGCTGGCATTGACATTGAAGAATGGGCAGTGGAAAACAGTCGAGAGAATGCGCAACGCAATGGTGTCGCGCAGATTCAGTTCGAGCAAAGTGACTTAGAACACTTTAATGGTACAGCCTACGATATTATCCTCGCAAATATCACACTGAACGTAATTTCCAATAGCCTTCAATCGTTGTATACGCGTTCTTCTGAGAACAGTCTACTGCTAGCGTCTGGCTTTTTTGATAGTGACGTGAACGCACTCGCTCAACAAGCAAAAACAATCGGTTGGCAACTTATTCAACAGTCCGAAAAAGACAAATGGGCGTGTGTGCTGTTTCAGAAAAATGGAGGGTCACAACAGATGTCGAAACTCCAATCATAATTTATCGATCAACAAGTACTACCATGCATAAATTTTTCATCCTTTTTGCCTTTCTATTCCTTACTCAAATCCACCTATCTGCCCAGCGCAGCTTCGAAGTATTTTCCGAAAATCCACCAGAGTACTTGGCGCAACTCAAAGAGTACATGCTCGCACCAGAAGTCAAGGAAATGGAGGAGCAATACGAGGTATTTGAAAGCTTGATGGCGAGTGGCTTTTTTTCTGACGAAGAAGTCAAAACCATCATCAGCACCAGCAACCGAATGTTAGGGATGCGCATGCAAGCGCGCGCTTTTTTCATGCCTTATCTCAAGTCATTGACCGTCATTAAGCAAAGCTCTTCGCAGCCCGAACAGCAGCTCAAACAGTGGCAAGAAGTTCTGAATCAGAGCTTGGACGATATGACAAATAATAAAACCAAAGCCATTGCCTCTTTTCTACGCTTTTCGGATAAATTCTATACCTCAGGAACACTTCGTTTTTCTGAAAATGGAACATCTTGGTTTACCAGAAATGGCGATTTTGACATTAAGTATGAAAATGAGACGCCCGTCGTTGAATTTAGCAAAACGGATCTAGTCGCCGTTCGCCTTAATGATAGTATTAAAATAGAACAGACAGCAGGGCGTTACATTCCAGCGCAGGAACAGTGGCAAGGCACAGGCGGTACGGTCAGATGGAACAATCGCTTCAATGAGCTGGAGCAGGATGTGTATGCTGAGTTCATCGACACCTTTAGCATTCGGATGAATACGAGCCGCTATGAAGTTCAAAATGCCCGGCTGAAATATCCAGATTATTTCGGCAACGAACTCATTCATGGCAAGTTTGAAGACAAAATCGTGAGTGGAACGAAGGGGGTCGACTTCCCTTCTTTTGAATCGAGCAAAAAAGTATTAGAAATTGATAACATCGGGCAAGGCATCTACTTTGTTGGTGGGTTTCGATTGAATGGACTGACCGTTTATGGATATGGAACAAAGGACAGCCGAGCGAATTTGCGTGTCTTTGACGACGAAGAAAAACAGTTGTTATACAAAGGGGATTCAGAGTTGGTAATCATCAAAAGAGGAGATGTTTTATTGGGCGATCAAGTTGGTTCTACGATCTACTACGGGCAAGATTCGATTTACCATCCTTCTGTGAGTATTCGATTTGATATTGCAGACAAACGATTAGAAATGACGCGCGGAAAGCAAGGGAGCGACCGCAATCCATTTTATAGTTCTATCCATCAGATGAATATTGATGCAGAAAATTTAATCGTCCATTTTCGACAAGATTCGATTGAAATTGGGAAACGTGGTATCGCTTTTAGCAGCAAATCAAAAGTCTTTTTTTCTTCCCTAAATTATTTCAATAAAGGTATTTATATAAGAGAAAAAGGCATTGCCGATGTCAATGATTTGGACATCATTGCCGCCACTTCAAAAATGGAACAAACGCGCGAAATTCCATCCGAACTCATCGCGAAGCGCATCAACTCTAAATTCACGCAAGAGAGTATAAAAGGACGTTTGTATGAATTAGTCGCTAGTGGTTTCATTGACTACGACAGCGACAAACACATCATCTATGTGAAAGACAAACTGCTACACTATGTAGCCGCCAATAAAAAAGAAGTGGACTACGATCCATTGAATCTGGTTTCAAACACTGACAATGTCAATGCAACCATCAATATGAAAGATCAGACCATTTCTGCAAATGGTGTCAAATCAATTGAATTCAGTCGCCGGCAACAGGTAGCTGTCCTACCCGATAGTAGTCAGATCGCGATTCAAGCGAATCGAAATATGAATTTTGATGGCAAGTTATTTGCTGGATTTAGTACGATTACTGGAAAGGGATTCGACTTTGACTACGATAAATACATGATTCAACTGGACTCGGTCGAATACTTTGATTTGTACATTCCAACGGGAAGATTAACGGAAGATAATAAACCAGAAGCCTTTGCGCTAGGGTCGCGTATCGAAGGACTAAATGGCGCATTGTTGATTGATGCACCGTCCAACAAATCTGGTGTCGAAGATATTGAGATATTTCCGTCGTTTCAAAGCAAAGACGATGCTTTCGTCTACTATGACAAAGAAGAAACGCTGGAAGGTGCTTACTTGCGCGACTCGTTCTACTTCCGTTTGGATCAATTCAGTTTCAATCATTTAGACAAGTTTACCGCACGTGATATTGCCTTTCCGGGAACGCTACATTCCTTCGATATCATGAAGCCGTTTGAGGAAACGTTGCTGGTGCGCGAAGACGATCAGTCGCTAGGATTCACACACGAAACACTCGGAGACGGCTATGAACTGTACCAAGAACGGGGCAACTATGCTGGCACGATAGATTTGAGCAACAAAGGTCTGTTGGGGCAAGGTGATTTGACCTATTTGGGCGCGACGGTCTTTTCAGAAGATATTGTTTTTCGACCGTACCAACTGACCGCTAGTGCGAATACGTTTGAACATGCCGAAAATAGAGATGCAGCAATCGAAGTACCTAATGTAAGCGGTGTAGACGTGGCAATCGATTGGCGACCCTACAAGGATAGTATGTATGTCAAAACGCAAGAAGAGGCATTTGCGATGTATCAAGACAACAATCACACACTGGATGGTACCTTAATTTTGACACCCGATGGCGTGAAAGGAATCGGAAAACTAGATTGGGATCAGGCAGCGATGAGTTCCCCTTTGTTTGCTTTTGGAGCTAACTCTGTCAAAGCGGATACGACGACTCTAGCGATCAAAGCGGAGGGTGGCGAGGAGACGGCATTGCGTACTAGCAATATGAAAGCGGATGTGGACTTCGACGAAGGCAAATCTAAATTTGAAGCGAATAGCGATGTAGCGATCACCGAACTACCGTATAATCAATATGAGACTTCCATCAATACCTTCAACTGGGACATGAACGCTGGGCAAGTGGACTTTCAAGCAAGTGGTGATATTGGTTCGTTCTTGTCGGTTCATCCAGATCAAGATTCATTGGAGTTTGATGGTGCGTATGCAGCTTATGACTTGGCAACCAATGAATTACAGGTCGGTGGTGTTCCATTTATCAACTCAGCAGATGCTCTAATTTATCCAGATAGCAACAAAGTTACAGTACTACCCAATGCAGTTATTACGACTTTAGAAAATGCCAAAATCATAGCCAATACTGTCAACAAAAATCACGTCATCAACCGTGCCACCGTCAATATTTTAGGCAAGCGACTATACACGGCAAGTGGCTTTTATGAATACAATGTAGGCGACAAAAATCAAGAAATTGAATTTTCAGAAATAGAAGGAAGCCCAATTGGGAAAGGCTCGTACAAGGAGAAAGACGTAGCTACTCGCGCTACGGGTTCGGTCATGGTAGAGGACAGTTTTTACATTGACTGGAAAACCAAATTTCAAGGAACAATCAACTTGAGTGCCAATTCTAAAGAACTGTTTTTCGATGGTTTCGCGCTATTGGATGCTGACAAGTTACCGCAGCAGCAATGGTTTCGGCTGCGTTCGGAAGGAGATAAAGAAGACTTAGTCATCAAATACAATGAGCCGAAAAATCAAGAAGGCGTACCACTAGAAACTGGTCTATTTTTAAGTAAAGAAACTGGTATTGCCTATCCGAGTGTGATGGGTGTATTGGCGTTTAGAAAAGACCGTCCTGTGTTGCCAGTGCGCGGCAGGATGCGTTATAATCCGCAGAAGGATGAATTCACTTTTGCCGATTCGATTAAAATGGTCAATCCAGATAGTTATGTCGGTAATCAGTTGATATTCAGTAATAAGACAGGTAAAATAGAAGCGGAAGGTAAATTTGATTTAGGGTCAGGTCTAGACTACATTAATGTTGATGCAGCTGGAACAATGGAAACAAAATTCTTGCCGATGCCAGAAGATTCTAGTATTATTCTACCAGACTATGAGCTGACGGCAGAGTTAATGACAGTCATTGATTTGATTGTTCCAGATAAGTTGATCGACATTATGATTAAAGATTTGCGGGCTGCTGCTTTTGAGTCACAAGCCATCAACTATATTAAAGAACCCAACTTCTATCGAAAAGCTGCTTCTGAGCTATTTGAAGATAATAAAAATACACGTGAAGCCATCGAAGCAGTCAACAGAGGATCGCTCAATATGCCAGCCAAGTTCAATGACCATACCTTTGTTTTTGCAAAAGTACCCATGAAGTGGAACAGTGACTATCAATCATTTGTGACACGAGGCAGCAAGATTGGCTTGATGAGTATTAAGGGCGAATTGTTCAATTATGTCTACAACGGCTACCTAGAATGCCGAATGCCGAGTAATGAAGATGATCGGTTATATATCTATTTGGAGTCACCAACAGGCACGAAATACTATTTTGGCTTCAAACAAGGTATCTTAGACATCTATTCAGACAACACCGCCTTTTTGGAAGCCGCAGAGTCCTTAAAGGCAAAAGAATTGATTTTGAAGATGGATGATGGCGAGACCTATGAAATCCAGTTGGTCGGTCCTTCTGTGGCGAATATGTTTGTCAATCGAGCGAAGGCGGCGCAGTAGGGAAATCGCGCTTTTTAAAAGAGTAAAACCCAATTTTCCATATAGTGGGTGAATTTTGTTGTCCAGCATCCGCCTCAGGCGGATACTGGACAACTTCATTTATTTAATCAAATCAAGATTGACTATCTCACAATCAACAACTTATGAATACTCGTTGCACTCTCTTTCAGATACAACTTATAGAAATAAACACCTGCTTGCATATCGTTCGTATTCCATTCAAAACTTCCTGTCTCGCCTCTCAAGTTGAAGCGGTGTAGTATTTGTCCATCCATGCCATGAATTTGCAAAATGCCTTCCTTTTCTTGGAAATTGGAAAGATCATAGCTAAACGTTACTGCGCCTTGTGCTGGGTTCGGATACACCTGTACAGCCTGCCAACGAGATAACTGCGGTTCTTCTGCTACTTCGTCAGAAACAATAGAGCGATTCTCAATATCATCTCGTCCATCGGGCAAATAGTCGTAATCGTAGAAGAAATTGAGAATAGCACGAGCTTGTCGCTGTGCTTTATCATGGCTATTCTCTGCCCAATTCACCAACTGCCCGACTTCTTCATCCGTCAAAGCAAACAATTTCCTATCCTCGTTTGCAGCATCGACAATCAATCGAACAAAATCCTGATAATCAGCTAATGCGCTTTCTTCCCCTGCTGTTAAGACTTCTATTTCATTGGTAGCTTGTACGGCTTTGGTCAGCTCACCGTTTTGCAAATGATAATCGACAAGGGCATACCGACTCATACGGCTGTGTTGATCGAATAAATAGCTTTGGATGATCGTACTATTGGGGTTTTCTTGTAGTAATTCATGGCTAATGAGTAACTGACCGATTAGTTGAAGTTGCGCAAAAGTAGCTGCTAATGACTGCGCCTGTTCGCTTCGTGTAGTTGTCGCACTCAACCACTCATTTACGCTTTCTTCAGCAATGGCTTCAGGCAGAGCTAGACGTAATCTCGTTGAATAGATCAAATCAGGATTAGCTGCTAGTAGCTGTTCTAAATGATCGGTGGTGATGTTTGCTCTTTCAATCAGCGCAAGAATAATATTTTCAGAAACGAAAGGTGCAAGCGAGAGTAAACGGCTTAATCGTTGATCGGCATTCAAGGTTTGCAGTTCTTGTAATAGCGCGTCTGTATCACCGTCATCTAAGCGACTTTGATAAGCTGTTTGTAGGCTTTCGTAGTTCGATAGAGCGGTCGCATATTCCGCTTGATAAC
>CAYLPW010000109.1:0-16186 GCA_964385665.1 uncultured Saprospiraceae bacterium | reverse complement strand
ATTCGATATTCCTTGTTCGATATTCGTTATTCAAACGAATGTAAACGTGCGTAGCATATAGTCAAATCCAAGCATTGCTGACAAACTTTCTTCCCGATCAACTCAATTTCACCCAATCAGATCTCAATCATCACCCCAATACTCGGAATCGCCGTCCCAATCACATCTTCGATTTCTTTCAGCTGATACCGTTGCTCATTCATCGGCGCATCTGGATTGACTAAAATCGGTCCACCAATAGGCGTTCCATTGTCATCCAACTGGCGGTCGAGTAGAAGAACAGGTTGCGTGACAGCGTTACCGGTCGCATTTTCTATATCGAAATAAAGATTCAAACTCCACTTGTCGTAGAACCATTTTTTGTCGATTCGGAAGTCAATTTGGTTGATATTGCCAGTGCGTAAGGTATTCAAGCGATCAAAATCACGAATGCCAGATTGATTCACGTCCCAATTGGCGACTAAACTAGAGGTTTCTGCAAACGGTGTAAATGGCAAACCTGTCTGGAATCGCCAATTGATGCCGATTTCTACATTATTCAAGAAGTTATCCGTCTCAAATTTCTTTCCCACCGTCAAGTTGGCAATGTTTCGCGCATCCCAAGAAGAAGGCACTAAGTCCCCTTTTCGATCTTCAAACTCGCTGCGTCCTAAGGTGTAGGAAGCGATACCATAAAATCCTCTAAACAATCTTTGTTGGAACAAAACTTCCAGCCCATACGCTTGACCATCAGAGGTAGAGGTAACTGGCTCATTTCCAATCACTCCAAAGTCGCCTCCCAAGTTGGCTAAGGTCAATTGATCGCGCAATAAGAATGGATAATTGCTATAATTTTTGAAGTAACCTTCTACTGAAATTTTGGCATTGAAATTGGTGTTGTATTCCACACCTGCGACGACATGATCGGACTGAATGAAGGTAACGTCATTGTCCCGATTGACCAGTCGACCTTCTTCTTGATACCCCAAAACGGTATAAGCGGGTAGTTGATAATAAATGCCAGTATTGAAGTTGACCGATAGCTGTTCCGTAATCGCGTAGGCTAACGAAAAACGCGGTGAAAACTGCTCAAACGGATTGCTCATATCGTCCGAGTAGCTGTTCCCATCCAAACGAAAACCTAGTGACAATACTAAGCGATCCTCTTGCAACTTGCGACTCACTTGCCCAAAACCATAGTATTTGTAAAAATCAATATCCGATTGAAAATCAATGGTTTGTGATCCAGCTGTGGTGAAGATGCGATTGAAGGTGCTATTGTTGTATTTGACGTATTCTGTGCCAATGCCATAATTAAATTTGAACCCGTTGGAACGCGTCGTATTTTCGATACGCAGTTTATTTTCGATTTCTTGCGATTGGTAGTTCAAGGTCAAATTTTCCTCTGAACTTTTGTCATTGTTCAAATATTTGATGGCTCTATTGTCCAACATATTTCGACTCAGCACAAATGTCCAAAATCCATTTTCGCCATATCGCTTATACACCAATCCGTTGGTATAATTCCACTGCGGTGTTTCAGGCAAAAAAGCTAATTGAAATTGCTGTGTTTCGGTATCATTGGCGTCCAGATTCAAATTGAATTGGTCAATCGCGCCCAAACCAATAAACGTAATTTCATTTTTCTGATCAATTTTGTGTTTGACCTTAACTTGAAAGTCATTGTAAGTCGGCAGAAAGGGTAGTTCCAAGACTTGAAACAAAAACTGCAAATACGAGCGACGTGCCGACACTAAAAAAGTTGTCTTGTCGCCTATTGGTCCTTCCAAGGTTAAACCAGCATCTGAAGCACCTAGCATAAAGGTCGCGCCAATGCGGTCATCTCGTCCGTCGCGTTGCTTGAAGTTGAAAACGGAACTCAAGGCATTGCCTCGATTGGCAGGAAATGCACCACTGTAAAAATCCACTTCTCGAATGAAATTAACATTAATCAATCCGACTGGACCACCCGACGCGCCTTGTGTAGCAAAGTGATTAATATTGGGTACTTCAACGTCATCCAAGTAGAAGCGATTCTCGTTTGGCGCACCACCTCGTATAATCAAATCATTCCGAAAGGAAGCGGTAGAAGTCACACCTGGCAACGACTGCACTACTCTGGAAATATCCCGATTCGCGCCAGGATTTCGCTGTATCTCTGCTACCCCGATGGTACGCAGCGAAACTGGACTTTCTTCTGTTTTTCGGAAAGGCGACGCTTGCACCACCACTTCTTCTAGCTGTTCGCTGGCTTCACTTAATGTAAAATCGACGGTAACTGGACGCGCACTTGTCACCTGTATTTCAAACTCGGTGGCTTCATCGTAGCCAATAAAACTAGCACGGACTTCATACAGATTCGGTTCTAAACCTGTAATTTCATAGTTGCCGTCAATATCAGTGGTTGTTCCAAAATCAGTACCTAGCACTAAGACGTTGGCAAAGCCAATTGGCTCGTTCGTCAGCGCGTCGGTGATTGTACCTTTGATGATGCCAGTTTGAGCAGAAAGCGTACTACATGACAGCAAAAAGAGGATAAAATAGAAATGTTTCATGAATTTGAGTTTGCTAGTTGCTGCAACAGCCGCTGACTCAATTGGTTGATAGCTATGCTTAGGATAATTGGAACGTCAATAGCTACCTTTGAGCTATGAAAAAGCCATTCTTCATTTTAATCGCGCTGGCAGTCGGACTGTGCTTTCCAGAATTCGAGCGATTTCAAGCCGTTATTCGCTATTTTTTGATGACGATTCTCTTCTTTTCCTTCCTCAAACTGAAGTTGAGCTGGCGCATGTATCAGTGGAAACATCTTTATTTTGTGTTGGCGAGTATTGGCTTGTCGTTAAGTAGCTATTTTTTATTGTTGCCTTTTCATGAAATATTGGCGCAATCCTTATTTTTAGTGGCGTTAGCTCCTACAGCTATTGCTGCCATTATTTTTGCTGATCTGTTTCGGGTCGATCTAGCTTTTGTGACGGCAGCGGTCATTGTCAGCAATCTATTGACGATTGTGACGATTCCTTTTTCGTTCACTTACATTATCGAAACAGCCATTCCTGTGAGCGTTGGGCAATTGTTGGGCGCAGTTGCGGTGACGATTGTTGTACCGTTAGTCGCTTCGCAAATCCTAGTGTTGACCCGTTCCAAAGCCGTCAACTTTTTCAATCGTATTCAGTGGTTTCCCTTCATCCTGTTCTGTATCAATATTTTCATTGCTTCTGCGAAAGCGTCTCACTTTTTGCGCTACGAGTCGGATGCGCCTTGGGTCACCGTTGTTTGGATTGTCGTAGCGATGTTGTTGCTGTGTATCGTTGGCTTTGAAGTTGGGAAGCGTGTAGGTGGAGATAATTTTCGGATTGAAGGCAGTCTAGCATTGGGACGCAAGAACACGATGTTTACGATTTGGCTAGCAACGACCTACTTGCAGCCGATTATTTTGATTGCACCAACGGCATATATTTTGATTCAGAATGTGTACAATGCTTGGCAATTGGCGCGGGTGGGAGAGGAGTGAATGTTGAATATCGAACAAGGAATGTCGAATATCGAAGTTTATAAACGCTACGTATCTCGTACTTTTACATTTAACATTTAGTGTTCAACATTTTACATTTTTCTAGGTCAAATCACACAAAAGGAAATATCCATAACCCACGAGGAAAAAATTGACCAATAAACAGGCTGCTAATGCCTTTCGCTATTTTAAGATTAGACAAAGCGAGAAATGTGAAAACACTAGACTTGTAAAATTTGGCAGATTTGTAAGTCTTTTCTATATCTACGAACCATGTATACTGCCTCACGTATTCTTCCGCACCGCTTCCAAAAACGCCATCACTGCCACGACTACAAACAACGCAAACGCAATCCATAGACCCAAAGAAATGGCTTTGTCATACAAGGCTTTATAAATAAATGCACCCAAACAACCACCAATCAAGGGTCCAACCACTGGAATCCAAGAATAGCTCCAATCCGAATCGCGCTTGCCTTTAATGGGCAATAAAAAGTGAGCCACACGAGGCGCAAAGTCACGCGCAGGATTGATCGCATAGCCAGTCGTACCTCCCAAAGAAAGACCAATCGCTAAGACTAAAAATCCAACAATCACAGGATTTAAACCATCTGTAAAGGTATTCGCCCCGATGAATAAAATACCAATCACCAACGCAAATGTGCCGATGATTTCACTCAATAAATTTGCCCAAGTGGAACGAATCGCGGGCGCGTTGCAGAAGACAGCTAGTTTGGCATCTGCATCTTCAGTGACCGCCCAGTGCGGTGTGTAATGTAACCAAACGGCTACTGCTCCTAAAAATCCACCAATCATCTGAGCAGTAATGTAGGAAGGCACCAATGCCCAGTCGAATTCGCCAACGGAAGCCAACCCAAGCGTCACCGCAGGATTGAGGTGTGCGCCACTGATTTCTCCAGCGGCATAAATCCCCATCGTCACAGCTAGTCCCCAAGCTATCGTGATGACGATCCAGCCAGAATTTTCGGCTTTGGAATGTTTGAGTAAGACACCGCCGACGACACCGTCGCCTAATAGGATCAGCACGAACGTGCCGAACAATTCACCCATGAAAGCTGACATGTTTATTCATTTTGTTGGGACTAAATGTACAAAGAAGAATAAGGAGTACAAAATCATCTTGTGCCAACACTCGCTTACTACTCGATCCTGCTTCTGATAGCTACTGTAAATAGTGCGAAATTGCCTTGAGAAAGAATGATTATCTATTTTCAATAAATATCTACATTTGGACTTTATTTTGCTGACAAAATCAGGGTTATCTCGAATTAACTATCTAAAACCTACAAGCATTATCTACACCAATGAAAAACATAGCTATCGTTTTCGGCGGCAAATCGCCTGAACATCAAATCTCCGTGCGTTCTGCTCGAAATATTGTCGCTGCCATGGATCGTACCCAATTCCATGTCATTACGATTGGTATTGATCGAAATGGGAAGTGGAGACTGTCGGATTTGGACAAAATAGAAAAATATGTTCCTGAAACGGGAACAGAATTAGGATTCGTAATTGGAAATGAGCAACCGATCATTCGCTTGGATAATCAGACACCATTGGAGATTGACCTGCTCTATCTAGTCTTGCATGGTCCAAATGGGGAAGATGGCACCGTACAAGGTTTGGCGCGCTTATTGAATCTACCGTTTATTGGTCCTGATGTGTTGGGTTCGGCGGCGGTCATGGATAAAGATGTGACCAAGCGACTGTTGCGACAAGCTGGTTTGAATGTAGCAGCGGATCAAGTCGTTTATCACCATGAAAAAGACCAATTAACGTACGAAGAAGTGATAGCCCATTTAGGTTCACCTATTTTCATCAAACCAGCGAATGCAGGTTCTTCGATTGGTGTCCATCAAGTACGCACTGCCAGTGAATTTCAGTCTGCCCTCAACGATGCCTTTCAATACGACACGAAAGTGTTGATAGAAGCAGCCGTGCAGGGACGCGAATTGGAATGTGCCGTCATGGGCAATCACTCGCCCGTTGCTTCTAGCAATATCGCAGAAGTGGTGAGTGCAGCAGAGTACTCTTTTGAAGAAAAATACAGTGGCGACAGCCAGACTCAAGTGCTTATACCTGCCGATGTGGAAGCAAATATTTTGGAGCGTTTACGCTATACCGCTTTGACCGCCTACCAAGCGACAGGTTGCGAAGTGCTATCCAGAGTGGATATGTTTTTGACCAAAAATGGCGACATCTATGTCAATGAAATCAACACCTTGCCAGGTTTCACTAGTATCAGTGTCTTTCCTAAATTATGGGCGTATGAAGGCGTTAGCTCAACGGAACTGATTACAAAATTAATCAACTACGCTTTTGAACGACACGAACGACAACAAGGATTGGCAATGGATTTTTAGCTGATTAGATAAAAGATCTAAGAGCTATACATTTTTTGGCTTTAGCCGAAAACGCTATGTGTTCTCCACTCGCAAAATCCTGAAAACCAATCTACTATGTGTTCTATGTGCCTATGTGTTTCCAATTTGTATAGTTCTTAGATAAAAGATGTTAGACGTTAGATGTTAGACTAGTTCCGTGAATAGCTGTAGATCAAAACGATATATTTTGGTGGATATCTATTTTGAACACCTCTAGTAAATACATAGACAGCTTATATGACCTAATATGCCTTATATGTTTCAAATTTAAATAGCTCTAAAAAAACACTACACCTTCTCACGGAAAAGAGCAAACTCCCTAATCACGGTTCTACTTTCTAATCCGCCAGCGAGTGCGCCAGTCACTACACCCAATATGCTGATAAAAGCGGCTAACCGAATCTGATCGAAAATGTTGACTGTTGGATTGTCCAATGAGGGCCATTCGCGCATCAAATCTTCTGGAAAAATAAAATATTCTAGCACGAGCATCGACAAAAAGAGTAGCAAAAATAAGCCACACATCGCTAACGTAAGCGTGATGAAAGTAGTGACATTCACGACCGCCGCATGTTCTGAAAGGGGCGCGTTTTCTCTTCTAGGAAATTGCAAATGCAAAGACCTAATGAGATACCAAGCCGAAATAAGTACACTGATCACTGCGGCTACCCAAACAGTGGTATCTTTTAAATAGAAGGCTACATCCCATATTTCTGCGCTAAATAATAAAATCAAGGTGGGTGCCATAGCGGCGGTCGTCAATCGGGATAGCGAAAGCGGAATGCGCAGGGCGTGACTTCGTTTCAACGTATCGAAAATATCTTCCCGATGTTCATAACTGCTTCGCAAATAAAACTTCAACGCTTCCCACCGACCTGGTTTGGCTTCTTTTCTGTTCGGAAAAGTGTCTATTTTTCTTTTCATCACTTGAAGGTATTCCTTAGAAAACGTACGTTTATGGTCCATATCACGCACGCTCGCTGAATTCATCACCGTCTGCTGTTTGGTCGTAGGCGACAACTTAAATAGATGACCGATCAAGTGGAGTAGCAAATTGTAAGTAGCCGTTTTCACTGCTGGCGAATCGAGGGATCTAGTTTCTATTCCACGCGGCGACAGCACGTAAGGTCGAGTGGTAATGACCAACAATCTACTGATAGGAGAAGCCAAGCCAGGAACTCGTTTTCTGACCCGTGTTAGTAAAGGAATATCCGTTGCGATGATTAACACGTCATAAGGACCTTCCACCATTCTGTGATGAGAAACATCTATATAATCGGAGGCGAAACGCGGATCATCGTCTTTGACAAAGTGGGGGGCTTCCAGATGCGACACCCACGGCACTTGTAGCGTCTGTTCCAGATAGTCGCACACCTGATCAGCCACTTCTTTTATCAATTCCTTTAGTTTTTCTTGCTCAGAAGTCGGCGCAAAAACTGGTAAAACACCAATATGAATGGTCTGATCTTGCGATTGCTGCTTCATTGCGCTATAGGTGATGTGGATAAAAAATTAGCTGAAAGAATGATAGGAAAACAAAAGTTGGAAGGCGCGGTTCGTTCTAGCTAATCTAGCGAAAAGCAGTGTATCATCTCCTTTTTTTCTATTTAATAGTTGGACACATTTATAGTCCAATGGGTCATGACCCATTGGAACAAACCACAAAAGTTTTCAGAAAACCTTAAAGTGTTCATATAAACAACAATAGCCACAAGTTCGAGTATCAGTATAAATAGTTACTTGTAACTAAACAAACATTCGTCTCGTCCTAGCACTAATTCATCCAAAAAATAAGACGCGCTGAAAGGATGCCGCTTATATTTGGTTCAAAACAAAACGCTATGCAACTAGACATCCAAAACCTGTCCAAAACCTACGCCAACGGTGTCCGCGCCCTCGATAATATTTCATTGACGATTCCAAAAGGCATGTTTGGGCTACTTGGTCCAAATGGAGCGGGCAAATCCACTCTCATGCGTACCATTGCGACACTGCAAGAACCTGATTCTGGCAGCATTCAATTAGGTGATATTAACGTGTTGACACAAAAACACGAACTACGAAAAGTATTGGGCTATCTACCTCAAGAGTTTGGCGTTTATCCGAAAGTGAGTGCGCAA
The DNA here is from genome assembly GCA_964385665.1 of uncultured Saprospiraceae bacterium. Lineage (GTDB taxonomy): Bacteria > Bacteroidota > Bacteroidia > Chitinophagales > Saprospiraceae > JAAUTG01. Next base: position 8,168 of record CAYLPW010000109.1, on the reverse strand, counting down.
AACTTGCTTGACCACATGGCAGTCCTAAAAGGTGTGACCAACAAAGGCGAACGAAAAGACTTAGTTGAAGCTTTGTTAGAGCGCGTCAATCTACAAGACGTCCGCAAGAAGTCAGTCAGTGGATTTTCGGGCGGCATGCGGCAGCGGTTTGGTATCGCGCAAGCCTTGATTGGCAATCCGCAACTCATCATCGTGGACGAACCCACCGCAGGACTCGACCCCGGCGAACGCAATCGCTTCTACAACTTATTGGCAGAAATTGGCGAACAAGTCATCGTCATCCTTTCTACGCATATCGTACAAGATGTCAAGCAGTTGTGTTCCAATATGGCAATCATCCATCAAGGGAAATTGCTCTATCATGGTGCGCCTGCTGCTGCTATAGCACAAGTGGAGGGCACGATTTGGGAGAAGGCTATTGATAAGTCAGAAGTAGCCACTTACGAAGCGACTTACACCGTCATTTCTAGCCGTTTGGTCTCTGGTCGTCCAGTTATTCACATCGTCAGCGATACCGATCCTGGTCATGGATTTAAGAATGTGGAAGCGGATTTGGAAGATGTTTTCTTCTCGCAGCTATTAATTGAAAGCTATTAGCCTTTGGCTTCTAGCGATTAGCTTGTTCAGCGAAGCACCTGGGTTCATCTTTCTGCTTCGTTTTATATTCTTTATTTCTCAAATCGTACATTCTTAAAACGAGACAGTCTAGAAGCGCAGCGATCTCACATCTCATAGCGTAGCGGTCTCAAATCTAGTAGCATGTTCAAAGAATTCTTCCTCTTCGATCTCAAGCAGCGGTTCAAGCAGCCGATGGTTTATATCTTTTTCATCATCAATTTTGCCCTGATTTTAGGCGCGGTACTATCCGATAGCATTGTCGTCGGGCAAGGCATGGGCAACGTGAATATCAATTCGCCGTTTTCCATCATGACCTACGCGGCGATGATGAGTCTGATTAGTATTGTGATGACAACGGCGTTCATGAATACGGCGGCACTGCGCGACTATAGTTACAAGTACGATCAGATTTTATTCACCACGCCACTCAAAAAGTTTGGCTATCTCTTTGGTCGATTTGCGAGTGGAATCGTCGTTTCGTTAGTGCCACTATTAGGTGTTTTCTTAGCTATTCTAGTTGCACCTAGTTTTCCTGCTGCCAATGCTGATAAAGTCGGTGACGTCTATTTCGGTGCGTATGTGAATAGTTTTCTATTGTTCACGCTGCCGAATGTCCTACTGGCTGGTGCAATTGTGTTTGCGCTAGCAGCACTGTTTCGCAATACCATTATTTCATTCATTGGCGCATTGGTTTTGATGATTGGGTATGGAGTGGCGAGCGATATGCTGTCTAATTTGGAAAATGAACAGCTCGCTTTATTATTCGATCCATTTGGTATTAATCCGTTGGAATTGGAAACGAAATATTGGACAAAAGCAGATAAAGATACCATGTGGCTAAGTTTGTCTGGCCCGATCTTATTCAATCGTTTGTTGTGGATTGGTGTAGCGGCAGTCATTTTTGCGTTCACCTATTTTCGTTTTTCTTTCACCCGTCGGAAAAGTCGCAAAAAGCAAAAGAATGTCACGACCTCACCGAAGTTGAATACTGGGTTTCAGCAACTGAAAGCCTTACCTAAAGTCCAGCTTTCTGACAACGTGAGTACGTACTTAGCGCAGTTTTGGAATCAAGTAAAAATCGAATTCTTCGGAACACTAAGGAGCATTCCATTCATTGTTATTCTGATTTTTGGTGTCTTCAATATGGTTAGTGGCATCTCCTCGGCGGACGTTTGGTATGGCACTGGTAACTATCCCGTCACTTATATCATGACGGACGCCATTGAAGGAACGTTGTACCTGTTTCTCATCATCATTATCACCTACTACAGTGGCATATTGGTTTGGAAAGAACGCAATGCGAAGATGAACGAATTTTTCGATGCTTCGCCTTTTCCTTCTTGGGTGCCGATGTTGTCGAAGTTCATGGCTTTAGTGGGTTTGACGTTCGTTATTCTATTGATTTCTATTATAGTCGGTGTTGTCACGCAAGCGAGTAAAGGCTATTTCAATTTTGAATTAGGTGTCTATGCGCAAGAGATTTTGCTATTCGATTTTCTGGGATTCATTATTGTTATTGGTTTGGCGATGCTGGTTCAGGTACTGACCAACAACATGTATTTGGGTTACTTTGTCTTCATCGTTCTACTCATCGTCAATATCTTCGTTTGGGACGCCATAAATGTTAATAACAACCTATTCATTTTTCAATCCATGCCCAGCTATTTTTATTCGGACATGAGTAAAATTATGCCATTTGCGAAGGGCTTGGCTTGGTTCAATGTGTATTGGCTGCTATTCACAGGATTGATGCTCATGGGTAGCATATTGATGTGGGTGCGCGGCAAAAATTTAAAGCTAAAAGATCGCTTCCAAATCGCTAAACAACGCCTAGATCGTCGCACCATTATAATTACTGCTCTGCTAGGCATATTGTGGTTAGGAACAGGTGGATTCTTATTTTACAATACAGAAATCCTAAACGAAAATCTAAACGAAGAAGAGGCTGATCTGCTCTCCGTCGACTACGAAAAGCAATATAAACAATACGAAAATATCGCGCAGCCACGTATTGTAGAGGTAACTTACGACATCGACTTTTTTCCCGAAGATCGAGGTCTCGTTGCGAAAGCCGATACGTGGTTAAAAAACAAACACGCACATACTATTGATTCCATTCATTTTAGCTTAGGTGTTGACTTTGAAACAACTGTCGAAGTTCCTAATGCCGACTTGGTACACGAAGATAAACGCTTGAAATATTTAATTTATGAACTACAACAACCATTAGCAGCGGGTGATTCTATTTTAGTGAGAATAGAGGCGCGATTTGAACCTAAAGGGATTGAAAATGAAGTGAGTGTACAACAAATAAACCAAAACGGCACCTTCATTAACAATACCGAATTCATGCCCGTCATCGGCTACATGCCACGCTACGAAATGGGCAGTAAAGACGACCGTAAAGAATTTGGTCTGCCAGAGCGCGACCGAATGCCAGAGCTACAACACAACTGTACAGAGGCTTGTCGCAACAACTACATTTCGTACGATTCGGATTGGGTACGTGTGAAGTCTACGCTGAGTACCTCGCCAGATCAAATTGCAATTGCGCCTGGTACGTTGGTACGCGAATGGGAAGAAGAGGGTCGTCCGCATTTTGGCTACGAATTGAAGAAAAAAGTGGTCAATTTTTATTCCTTTATGTCTGCCGAATACGAAGTGAAGCGTGAAAAATGGAACGATGTCGATCTCGAAGTGTACTACCACAAAGGGCACGAGTACAACGTGGACAAAATGATGCGTTCGATGCGCAATTCTTTGCAGTATTATTCTGACAATTTCTTGCCGTATCCGCACGAGCAGGCGCGTATCATTGAGTTTCCACGCTTTGCTAGTTTTGCCCAAGCTTTTCCTGGTACGATGCCCTATTCAGAAAGTATTGGTTTCATTGCCAACTTGACCGATGAAAAAGACATTGACGGCGTCTATTATGTTGTCGCACACGAAATGGCGCATCAATGGTGGGCGCATCAGGTCATTGGCGCACAAATGCAAGGAGCGACCATGTTATCTGAATCCTTCGCCCAATATTCGGCACTCATGGTGATGGAAAAACAATATGGCAAAGACAAAATGAAGCAATTCTTAGAGTACGAAATGGACAGTTATCTACGCAGCCGAGGTAGTGAGTCGGACAAAGAACTCCCTTTGATGGAAGTAGAAGATCAAGGCTACGTTCATTACCGAAAAGGGAGCGTCATCATGTACGCGCTGAAAGAATATATTGGCGAGGATAGTTTGAATTTAGCCCTGCGTCGCTTTGCAGAAAAAACAGCTTATCAAGAAGCGCCCTATACGACGACGTTAGTATTTTTAGACGAGCTAGAACGCGTTACGCCAGATAGTTTGAGCTATCTATTGGACGACTTTTTCCGTACCATCACGCTCTACAGCAATCGCACCACCGACGTTACTTACCGCGAACTCAACAACGGCAAATACGAAGTGACGCTACAAGTAGAAAGCGAAAAATTTCGTGCTGACAGTACTGGTTTGGAAACGCCTATTCCGATCAATGACTATATTGAAATTGGTGTTTATCGAGAAGCTGAGGACGATGAAAAATTCGGTACGCCGATTCATACGGAGTGGAAGCGTATTACGCAAAAAGAAAATACGTTTACGATTATTGTTGACGAAGAACCGTATGAGGCTGGCATTGATCCGAGGTATTTGTTGGTGGATCGAGTGCCTGGGGATAATGTGAAGCGGGTGGAGGAAGGAGAGTAAATAGATGGCTTTCAACAGAAGATGAGAGGAGCGAGTGGAACTACTGTTTTACTGGTTTCTCTCCAACAACTTTTTTTTTGGAAGCAACTAAACTCAAAAGTTCACTGTTTTTTAGTCGAACAATTGATTCAGCCATGCAAGTATCTGTAGAAAGAACGCCCGAAGCGGTGACGATTACGCTTCCACCTACTGTCGATCACAATGACATTCAATATCTACTCGATTTTTTTGCCTTTCAAGAGGCGGTTAGTAAAAGTCAAGCGACGCAAGAAGAAATAGATGCATTAGCGAAGGAAGTGAAGAGTGGTTGGTGGGAACGGAATAAGCATCGTTTTGAGGGGAAGGAAGGCTTTGAGAACCTATGAAAGTATTTATCGTCGATACCAATGTTATTTTCTCTGCGGTACTTAATTTGGAGCGTCCTATCGGTAAGTTTATTCTTTGAATTCTGCAATTTACAATTATTGCTTTGTGATTGACACAACCAAAGGTAACCTTAGAAAATTCAACTATCCTATAAAATCTTGTTGTCGAGAAGATTAACAAATAGGTAGTCTCAACTTTCACAGTTTTTAGTGAATAACACAAATTCACACTGGAGAAACATAATAAAATATCTATACAATATGAAAAAAAGTATGACTTGAATCCAAGCATCATTAACATCCAAAATTGCAAAACCCACCAATCTAAACTATCCTTAAACCATGCAAAACGAATCAGCAACCACCTACGACGTACTCATCATTGGTGCAGGTATTTCTGGCATTGGTATGGCATATTGGCTACAAGAAAAATGTCCACAGAAAAGCTTTGCGGTATTGGAGGCACGCGAACAGTTGGGTGGTACTTGGTCGCTATTCCAATATCCTGGCGTTCGTTCCGATTCGGATATGTTCACATTTGGGTATCGGTTTAAGCCGTGGCAAAATCCGCAATCGTTGTCGGCGGGCGAAGATATTTTAGCATACCTGGAAGAGACGGTAGAGGAAAACAATTTACTACCCTACATTCAATTTAGACATAAGTTGGTGGCTGCGAATTGGTCGGAGGAAGAGAAACAGTGGACATTGCGTGTGCAAACGCCTAACGGCGAACACTTAATGTACTGCCGATTTTTGAGTATTTGCAGCGGATATTATGACTACGAGGAAGCACATCGACCTTCTTTCGAGGGAGAAGAAACGTTTCAAGGAGAGATGATTCTGCCTCAATTCTGGCGGAAAGGATTAGACTATACGGGCAAAAAAGTCGTCGTCGTTGGAAGTGGTGCGACGGCGGTGACGTTGGTACCTGCCATGGCAAAAAATGGAGCAAAACAAGTCACGATGGTACAACGTTCGCCGACCTATGTTATGACTCTTCCCAATCGAAATGGACTATTTGTTGGACTCAAAAAGTACTTGCCTGATGGGTGGGCATATCGGTTGACACGTGGTGTAAACATTTTAGGTAGTATCGTGACATTTTCCTTGTCCAAATGGTTTCCGAAACAGGCGAAAGCCTTCATTATGAACTCCGCAGCGAAGCAACTGCCTGCTGACTTTGAGGTTGAGAAACACTTCAATCCCACCTACAATCCTTGGGATCAACGGCTTTGTGTCGTACCTGATGGCGATTTGTTCCAAGTGATTAGCGAAGGGAAAGCAACAGTGGAAACGGATCATATTGAACGGTTTACGGAAAAGGGTATTCGATTGAAGTCTGGTAAAGAATTAAGCGCGGATATTGTAGTGTTAGCAACGGGCTTGAAAATCAAGTTGGTAGGTGGTACAGTGATTACTGTGAATAATCAAGCTATTGATGTTAGTAACTCGATGATCTACAAAGGTATGATGGTGAGTGATGTACCGAATGTGATCTATGCCTTTGGTTATACCAATGCTTCTTGGACACTCAAAGTCGACTTGACTGCTAATTATCTGTGCAAATTGCTGAACTATATGGATCAAAAAGGCTACGAAGTGGTCACTCCTATTCGTCCAACCTCTGCTTCTGAAGAACCGTTTTTGAACCTCAATTCCAGCTATATTCAACGCGCAAAAAATGTTTTACCTAAACAAGGGAAAAAACGACCATGGCGCGTCTATCAAAGTTATTTGGTTGATATGGTGGCAACTCGATTTGGTCGAATTGCTGATAAGGTCTTGAAATTTCGCTAAACGCTTACACCTATGAAAGTCAACAACAAAACAGCCGTTCTTACGGGAGCGGGCAGCGGTATTGGTCGAGCGATGTCAGTTGCATTGGCAAAGCGGGGTTGTCATTTGGCGTTAGTGGATGTCAATGAAAGAGGATTGGAAGAAACGGTTGAACTGTTGGCTAGTTATGATCGAAGTATTACTCAACACGTTGTTGATCTAAGTGACCAAGACGCTACTGCTCAGCTACAGGATGCCATCTTTACTCAACATTCTAATGTACAACTGCTCATCAACAATGCAGGTGTTGCGTTGGGTGGAAGTTTTCTACAAACCAGTGAAGTTGATTTTGATTGGCTGATGCGTATCAATTTTGGTGCTGTGGTGCAACTGACCCGCTCCTTCCTTCCCCACTTACTCCAACAGCCTGAAGCTGCCCTGGTCAATATTTCAAGTCTCTATGGCTTAGTGTCACCTATTGGAGAGACACCTTACTGCGCGAGTAAATTTGCCGTACGTGGATTCTCGAATGCCCTGCGACATGAATTAGCAGATACGAACTTACAAATCAGTGTTGTCCATCCTGGGGGAATTGCTACCCACATTGCTAAGAATGCACGTGCAGCAGCAAAAATGTCGCAAGTGGAAATTGACGAAAAACAACAGGAGGCAGCTAGATTGCTACGCATGCCTCCCGAGCAAGCTGGTGAAATCATCATCCGAGGTGTAGAAAGAGGAAAAGCACGAATTTTGGTGGGCGTAGATGCAAAGTTTGTCGCACTAGTAGAGCGAATGATGCCCGTTCACTATGGACGTTTATTGAAGTGGTTGACAAGCGTTTGGGGACGGTAATGGTCGATGGTAATGAGTTGATTATTAAGTAAATCAGAATTTACCTCACCAAAAAAAATTACACCTACCGCATCCGCAATGGCACACGCGCTTCCGCAAACAGCAATTTTTTGATGCAAATATCATGATGGTTGCTTAGTCTTCCCGTAGCCGCAGTGACCCCCCAATAAACCGTTGAGCGACCTTGAAAAATATCGTTAATGAGATCACCCTCGTAAGTGGCTTGTAGATCGCCATCCAAGTAGATGTCTAATTTTTGTTCGGTTGGCTGCCATTGGATGCGCAGTGGATGCTTTTGACAATCTTCTAAATTAGGTAATAAAATAGGTCCGATCATCGAAGAACGATGATTAATCCGTCCATCTCGCATGACAGATAAATGGTCATCAGCAGGATCGCCTAAATGATAATTTTGATAGGTGTCAAACTCAATTCCCAAGGATGGCACGAGTCCAGCAAAACCCATTCCTTCACCCCAATAGCCTGTATTTAGTGTTGGATGAAAGACAAAAACGATACCATCTGCTCCTTCTTCGTCATTACAACCCAGCACCAAACAAACTTGCATATCAAACGGCATCGTCAAATCAATCGCTTCTTTGTACCAAGCCGAACCCCGAGCATACGGATAGTCTGGTGTCAGTCGAATGCACTGCTCGTTGAGTTTTTTGGCATTTGCACCCAAGAGGAAATTGTCTAAATCAAGTTGAGCGGAGAGGGTAGAAGTACACAGCAAGAGGAAGGCGATCAATAAGTGGTTCATAGTATGGATTTTTGGAGTGTAACAATTGATGGGTTAAGTGGTTGTTGACTTTTGAATGAAGT
>CAYLPW010000108.1:0-16411 GCA_964385665.1 uncultured Saprospiraceae bacterium | reverse complement strand
AAAAATCTCATTCAATCCGACTACACCACGAAAGCAGACATTCCTGAGCAAACGCAAAACCTATTCGTCCCCATCGGGCAAGATGGCGTAGAACGTCCGAGTGCTTACGCTGGCGAATTGAATTACTTCAAACAAGGCGCGTACAATCAAACGAACGGAAAAGATCCTGAATCGAATCTAGTTTGGTGCGCAGGTGCGGAAACGTATGGGGGTGATATTCAAAAGCAATATGAGAATGGGGCTTATACGGAAGTCTGGTTTTTGAACGCAACGGTAGGGATGAGTTCGCCCCCTAAATAGCAAAGAGACAACAAAAGAATAATTACAAGAAATGAAAACACATAGTCACATAGAAAACATAGAGGAGTAGCTTTTACTATGTGTACTACTGTGCCTATGTGTTAAAAAACTAAAAATATGAATACGACAACAAGCAAAGAATTCTTTTTCGCCGAAGAGCAAGAATGGGAACAAGTCAATCCACTATTGCGCCGACAAATTCACGGCTATGACGACAAAATCATGCTGGTCGTCGCCGACTTTAAAGCAGGCGGTGTAGGCGACTTGCACAATCATCATCATTCGCAGGTGACGTATGTGCAAAGTGGTGAGTTTGAGATGACGATTGGCGATCAAGTCAAGACCATCAAAGCTGGCGATTCTTATTACATTCCGCCGATGGTCATGCACGGCTGTACGTGTACGAAAGCTGGGCAATTGATAGATGTATTTAGTCCAATGCGCGAAGATTTTCTACAATAACAACCTCTTTTTTGATGGCTATTTACAATAGTAAAAGTCTGCCAAATAAATTTGGCGACTACAAGCAAACAACATGAAAATTAAAGGACTACGATGGTGGGTCATTGCGCTTATTGCAGCAGCGACCATCATCAACTACATAGATCGGCAGTCACTCGGCGTACTTTGGCCCGAGATAGCGGACGACCTCTATCCAGACAAGACAGACGATCAGCGAAAAGAGATTTACGGCTGGGTGTCCGTCATTTTTATCTTTTCGTATGCGTTTGGTCAAGCCATTTTCGGTAAGATATTCGACTGGATTGGGACGCGATTAGGGTTTGCGTTGTCCATTGGTGTTTGGTCGATTGCGACGGCACTCCATGCAGTGGCGCAGGGAATGTTGAGTTTTGGCATTTTCCGCTCCATTTTGGGAATCGCAGAGGCAGGGAACTGGCCAGGTGCTGCCAAGGGAAATGCGGAATGGTTTCCAGTCAATGAGCGAGCATTTGCGCAGGGTTTATTCAATTCTGGCGCAGCCGTCGGTGGTATTATTTCAATTCCATTGATCGCTTATTTAACGGTCTATTTCAATTGGCAAGTCATCTTCGTTTTAGTGGGTGTGACGGGTTTGTTGTGGCTGATTCCTTGGCTCATCATCGTCAAAGCACCACCGAAAACACATGCTTGGTTGACAGATGAAGAACGCGACTACATTTTGAGTGGTCAGAAAAAAGTAGACTTAGATGGCGATGGCATTGAAGCGGAAGAGTACAATCCGACCACACCAGAATTGCTCAGGCACAAAGAAAGTTGGGGCGTCATTATCGCTTCGACGGTCATTGACCCTATTTGGTGGTTATTTGTCATTTGGATTCCGATTTACTTGTACGAAGCCTACGGCATGGATGTCAAAAGTATCGGATTGTACGGTTGGGTGCCTTATGTTGGCGCGATGTTGGGGGCTTGGTTTGGCGGTTTGTTAGCACAAAATCGAATCAAAGCAGGTTGGGACGTCAACAAGACGCGCAAACTGGTTATCACGCTAGGTTGCGTCATCATGCTACCTTCCCTGTTGGCATTGTCCAATCCTGGCGCACCTGTGAATGCGGTCATCATCATGGCAGTTGTCTTGTTTGGCTTCCAAACGGCTATTGGAAATGTACAGACCTTGCCTAGTGATTTATTTGGCAAAAAAACAGTAGGAACACTATCTGGCTTTGCAGGCATGGGCGCGAAATTAGGCGCAGTTGGACTGACATCGTTAATTCCCATTTTGACAGCTGGCGGCAATTATACACCTGCTTTTATTATTGGAGCAGCATTGGCGGTTATTGCTATTTTGAGTGTTTGGCTACTAATTCCAAAAGTAGAGAAATTAACGCCTCAAAGTTAGATTCTAGGTTTAGGTTTACTAAACTTTCAAAGTTTAGTAAACCTGTACCAAAAAAGAAAATTAAAAAAACACAATAAAACTACAATCGAATTATGGCATAGATCATAATTCTACATCAAGAAAACAACAAATTATGAATACGGAAAAAAGAGTAGCCATCATTACTGGAGCTACAGGTGGCATTGGCTTTGCAGTCGCTAAACGATTGGGACAAGATGGGTTTATCGTCATTCTCAACGGTATTGACGATGAAAAAGGGGCAGAGCGTGTGGAAGAATTGACGGCGGAAAGCATCGAAGCAGAATATTATGGATTCGATGTGACTAAAGAAGATGCGGTCACGGAAAACGTCACTAAAATAGGTGAAAAGTATGGCAAAATTGATGTGTTAGTGAATAACGCAGGAGGACTAGGCGGACGTTCTCGCTTTGAGGAGATGACTACGGAATTTTATCGTCACGTGATGGCGTTAAATTTGGATTCTGTCTTTTTCGCTTCCAGAGCAGCTATCCCGTTTTTGAAGAAAGGCGAACACCCAACCATCATCAATTACACCTCCAATGCTGGATGGAATGCAGGTGGACCAGGAGCTGGCATTTATGGTACATCCAAAGCAGCCGTGCATACCATCACACGAGCATTGGCGAAAGATTTAGCGGAATACGGCATTCGAGTCAATGCAGTCTCTCCAGGCACTATCGACACCGATTTTCACAAACAAATCAAATCGACTAAGCCAGAAGTGTTTGCTTCTTGGGCGAATAACATTATGCTAGGACGATTGGGTCAGCCAGAAGATGTAGCAGGTGTGGTGTCCTTTTTAGCAGGTAAAGATGCTGCTTTCCTAACCGCAGAAACCATTCAAGTAGGTGGCGGACAGGCGTTGGGTATTTAACTAATTCACAACTGAAAATGGAGAATTGATGATTGGATGCATATAGCAAGGATTATCAATTTTTCCTTATTCATTTTCAAGTAACAAGTATGAGTAAATTTAACGGAAAAGTAGCTGTCGTCACTGGCGGCGCGAGAGATATTGGGCGAGCCATTTCGGTAAAATTGGCGCAAGAAGGAGCGAAAGTAGTCGTAAACTACTTCAACTCAGAAGACGGAGCAAAAGCAACGGTAAAAGAAATTACCGCATCAGGTGGCGAGGCGATAGCTGTAAAAGCAGACGCCTCGAAGTTAGCCGACATTCAGCGATTGAAAGAAGCAACTATCGAAGCGTTCGGTGAGGAAGTGCATATTTTAGTCAACAATGCTGGTGGTCTTTTCGCGCGCAAGACTTTGCAAGAATTCGATGAGGACTTCTACGACCTGGTCATGAATGTCAATTTCAAATCGACTGTATTTATCATGCAAGCCTTTGCGTCCATGATGCAAGAAGGCAGCGCAATCATCAATTTATCTTCACTAGCCGCTAGAGACGGTGGCGGTGGCGGATCGGCTTTATATGCTTCCTCGAAAGGAGCTATTACGACCTTCACACGAGCAATGGCAAAAGAATTAGGTCCAAAAGGCATTCGGGTAAATGCTGTCTGTCCAGGCTTGATTGGCACGAAATTTCACGATGACTTCACGCCCGATAGTGTGCGCGAAGCAGTAGCTGGGAAAACACCTTTACGACGAGAAGGACATGCGGAAGATGTAGCAGGCTTAGTGGCTTATTTGGCGTCCGATGAAAGTGCATTTTTAGCAGGTGCGAATGTAGATATTAATGGTGGATTAGGCTTTTCGTAGTCTATAAAGTAATGAGATAGTAGATAGTATCCCGAAAGCTTTCGGGATTAGATCGCTTCACTTTTAGACTGATTCAACTGATAATCAGCTAATATCAATCAACCGTGAAGAACCTATTCTATCTTTTCTTTCACTCAGATAATTAAGGTGAACGATCAATTTTAGCACCTAATTCATTCCATTTATTAAAAGACATAAGTTCAATGAAAAAAGTAGTCACATTTGGCGAGATCATGCTTCGATTAACGCCACCCAATTGGAGAAGATTCTCCCAAGCCAATTCCTTTGAAGTCATCTATGGCGGTGGTGAAAGCAATGTTGCTGTTTCACTTGCCAACTATGGTGTTCCCGTCGATTTTGTTAGCCGCATTCCTACAAATGATATTGGCGAATGTGCGATGATGGAGTTGCGCAAGCGTGGTGTCAATACGCAACATATTGTGCGTGGTGGTGAGCGTCTAGGTATTTACTTCCTTGAGATTGGGGCAGTCAGTCGAGGTAGCAAAGTCGTTTATGATCGTGCGCATTCGGGGATGGCGACCATCGAAAAAGGAATGGTCGATTGGGAAAAAGTGTTTGACGGCGCAGATTGGTTTCACTGGACAGGCATCACGCCTGCCCTATCGCAGGGCGCAGCAGATGCTTGTTTGGAAGCCATTCAAACTGCCAATAAAATGGGTGTTACGGTCTCTACGGACTTAAACTACCGCAAAAAGCTATGGAAATACGGCAAACAACCCGGTGATGTCATGCCAGCCTTGGTAGAAGGTTGTGATGTCATTTTAGGCAACGAAGAAGATGCCGAAAAACACTTTGGCTTGCACCCTGAAAACGTAGATGTGACACAAGGGCACTCCGTTGATGCGAAGTCGTATCTATCAGTTCTGAAGCAGTTGATGGAGATGTTTCCACGCGCGAAAAAGGTCATTACGACGCTTCGGGGTTCCATCAGTGCATCGCACAACTCTTGGTCAGGCGTTCTTTACGATGGCGAAACACTCTACGAAGCACCGACTTATCAAATCACACACATCGTTGATCGAGTAGGTGGCGGCGATAGCTTTATGGCAGGCTTGATTTATGGTTTGCTGAACTATCCTGAGGACGATCAGAAAGCCCTCAATTTTGCTGTAGCGGCTTCTTGTTTGAAGCATACGATTTACGGGGATGCGAATCTATCGACGAAAGAGGAAGTCGAGAAATTGATGGATGGAGATGCGAGCGGACGGGTAAGTCGCTAGTCGTTGATCGTTAAAAAATATTCGTTTTATATTCTATACTAAGGAACGGTTGCTGAATTAATTTTTGGCAACCGTTTTCTATTCACCCGCGTTTCTGAATAACAATTGTTCTTATACGGGTTGAGGTTGCTCATAATTAGCTGGTTTTGAAGATTTTCAACTTTCCCAATTTTCCCTTCTCCATATTTTGTTACACACTTGAAGTATTCTCTTCTCCTTCTATTGCTCTAGCTTCCTTACATTTGCTGTTCAAAATTAATCAGAGACATGACAGATGTTACACGAAAAGAGATAGATATTACCTGTGCTGGAGAATTGTTGATAGATATGATTAGTGAAAAATTTGCTGATCAATTGGACAAAGCAGATACCTTCAAACGACTACAAGGCGGCAGTCCTGCCAACTTAGGTATGAATATGGCACGGCTTGGGAAGCGGGTACATCTAGTAGCTAGTGTGGGGCAAGACGAAATGGGCACATATCTATTAGACACTGTTCGACAGCTGAATCTAAACACATCTTCTATTAGTCGTAGTACTCAGCCAACGACACTTATTCTGGTGACGCGTTCTAAGGAAGTTTCTAACTTCGAAGCATATCGTGGTGCTGATTGTGAGATACATATGGATCAGTTTCCTGATACACTCTTGCAACAAACACGGCTATTTCATACCACTTGTTTCGGTCTGAGTCAGTCTCCAGCGCGACAAACTATTTTGACTGCCGCCAAGTCTGCATATGGTTTTGGAGCGCAGTTGAGTATAGATGTGAACTATGCCCAAAAAATTTGGAACGACCGAGTAGCTGCTCAACAAGTAGTCGCCGAATACTGTCAACAATATCCTATCATAAAGGTCAGTGAAGTAGATTGGCAGCGACTATATGGCATGCCTCTTAGTCATCCTCAAGCAGTAGGTCAACATTTTTTAGCATTAGGCGCGTGTGCGGTTTGTCTAACATTAGGCGGGGAAGGTGTTTGGGTATTCTCAACAGAAGAAGAGCATTTTTTGCCCCCTCGAAAAGTAAAAGTGCGCGATACAACAGGCGCAGGTGATGCGTTTTGGGCGGGCTTTTTAACAGCTTGGTTGGACAATTCTTCTTTACTCGACTGTGCCAAGGCTGGGAGAAATATGGCGGAATTCAAAATTCAGCGGTTTGGTGCGTTGCCAGAGGTGGTAGATATAGAATTATTGAGCGAATAAATCTAGAGCGACTACCAAGAAGTGAATCAATCAATGATGTTTATATGTAATCACTGAGAACTCTGTTAAATAAAAAAACAGAGGCATATAGCTTAGTCTGAGTTGGGTTAGTACATTTACTTATTCCCCGTTTTTTATACCTGTTTTGAATGAAAATTCTAGTCGTTCGCTTTTCCTCTATCGGTGATATCGTCTTGACCACGCCCGTGGTACGTTGTCTACGACAGCAACTGAACTGCGAAGTCCATTATTTGACAAAGCAGTCTTACGCTAATATCTTGCAGCCCAATCCTTACATCCATAAAGTTTGGACGATTCAGAAAAAGGTAAATGAAGTGACTACTGCCTTAAAAGCAGAGCAGTTTGATTATATCATTGACTTACACAAAAATTTGAGAAGTTGGCAGCTTCGACTGGCGTTGCACACCACGACTTATTCATTTGACAAAATAAATCGAGAAAAATGGTTGATGACGCAATTTAAAATTGATCGTTTGCCTGATCTGCATATCGTTGATCGCTATTTGGAGACAGTCAAAGCGTTAGGTGTCAAAAATGACGGGAAAGGATTGGATTATTTCATTCCTGAAAAAGAAGAAGTGGATGTAGCAGAACGATTTGGTGTCAGTGAAAAGTATACTGCTTTTGCGATTGGTGCGGCTCATGCTACAAAACGACTACCAACAGAAAAAATAATTGCTATTTGTCAGCAACTCAACTCCCCTACTCTACTGTTGGGCGGTCCTGCAGAACAAGTTGTTGGCGAGCAAATCGTTGCTCAATCTGGTCAACATACCATCAATACTTGTGGTGCGTTCAATTTGCATCAATCGGCCTCTATCGTTCGCCAAGCCACTACTGTTATTACTCACGATACAGGCATGATGCATATCGCTGCGGCATTTCAAAAGCGGATTGTTTCGGTTTGGGGCAATACGATTCCCGAATTTGGGATGTACGCGTATTATGGGAATTCATTGGATCAAAATACGAGTATAGAAGTTTCTAATCTAGCTTGTCGTCCTTGCTCAAAGATTGGGTATTCGGACTGTCCGAAGGGGCATTTTAAATGTATGAAAGAGCAAAATGTTGGACATATTTTAAGAGAAGTGCGTGAAAGTAGGTAGTCGTAGGAAGACCTGTTCCGACTCTTCGGGACGATAGCCTACTACTTGTTCTAACAAGATATTGAGAATGATACTAACTTCAAGCAGATCACCGTTGAATTTGCCAACTGCCAACTGCCAATAGCCCTCCTATCCTTCAAAATGAAACGAAATCGTAAAGGTACGCGACAAAATTTTCTCCAACACCGTCGAGTCTTCCAACTGTCCATCATACAACAAAATATTGTTCATACCGAATGACGTTTTAAACTCTGGTGAGAAGATAAAATAAGGAAAGAAAAATTGCGCTCCAAAGCCAGCTTCTACGGCAAAATCAGTCGGTGATATTTTGACAAACTGATTCGATTGTCGCGTTTTAGAGTCGCTTGCCACATCGAAGGAATATTTCATACCTGCGATGACAAAAAGACGCATATCATTGAAAGGTTCGGACTTATAGCGCACGTGAAATGGCATTTCGACAAAGACAGAAGAAACCTTTCGATCTTGTATAGGATTGGTGCGACTTTCGCGATTGTAGACGAGCGAACGTTCGCCAAAAGAAAGTGTCGGTAACAGTCGCAAATCGAAATAATCCCCCACTTTTAAATTGGTAACAATGCCTAAATTGAATCCTGGTCCATTGATCGACTCAATACCTGTGATGCTATCACTTTCTAGAAAACTTTTGGAACGAAACGGGCGATAATCGGACGTGTTGTATGCCAATGTAATACCAAAATAATACGGCTTTTGCTCAAAACCCAGAAAGTTGTAGTTGCCACGAGAAGATTGCGCTTGTAATTGGAAGGCTGTAGCGACGACTAAAAACAAGAGGATTACTTTGTGCATAATTATATATAGTTCATGGTTCATGAATCATAGCTCATGACCTATGAACCATAAATCATGAACTATGCCTTATGTGCGACATACAACGAGCTAATGCCAAATGTCAGTGGTATTTGCTTCAAATCGCTGTAACCGACTCGCTTCAATTCAGCCAGAAAGTCAGCTCCGTCGGGAAACGCTTGCACCGACTCATACAGATAGCGATAGGCTTTCGGATCTTTAGACGTCACTTTACCGATGAAGGGTAAAATGGTGCTAAAGTAGAAATTGAAGCCCTGCTTCATCGGAAACACACGCGGTTTTGAAAACTCCAAGACGACCAACCGACCGCCAGGTTTCAAGACGCGTTTCATATCTGCTAATCCTTTCGACAACTGCTCAAAATTGCGCACTCCAAAAGCAACGGTCATCGCATCGAAGCTATTGTCTTCAAAGGGCAAATTCTCTGCATCGCCACTGATGAGTTCTACGCGTTCGCCTAGCTTTTGTTGCTGTACCTTCTTCCGCCCAATATTGAGCATGTCAACAGCAATGTCCAGTCCGACGACATCAGTTTGTGGTAGTTTTTTCGCCAACGCAATCGCCACATCCGCCGTTCCAGTTGCTACGTCAAGCACTTTTTCAGGTTGTTGTACCTGTATCTCTTGAATCATTTTTTTTCGCCATCCTCGATCAATACCCAATGATAGAAAATGATTTAAAAAATCGTAATACGGAGCAATGTTATTAAACATGTTAGACACTTGCTCTTTTTTGCTGCCACTCTGTTCGGCGTACGGTTTGACTTCGTTCATGTAAAGACTTTAGATATGAGATGTTAGACTTTAGACCATTCCGAATGACTGCTCTAAGTCTTTGATTATTAGTAATTTGGTGTATCGTACATTATGGTCACTTGCAGCTATTTTCATAGTAACAAACACCCCGTTTTTTGTTCAAAAATTGTTATCTTTGCGCTCTTTGCAACTATTATCAAGAAGTACAACTCAACTATACATTCTGTTGTTAAAAACGTTCTTTTTGACATTTAGGTAGTAAATGCTCAATAAATAAAATCAAGATGGAATATATCAAGTAGGTGTAAAGAAAAAATTCATACAAGTAGTTGATATATAAGAAGATTCTAGAAGTCTCGTATCTCAAAATCTCCCATCTCACAGTCTCAATAATTATATGTCCAATCAAAGAATTATTCCGATCAATATCGAGGAAGAAATGAAGTCGGCTTACATCGACTACTCGATGTCGGTCATTGTTTCTCGCGCTTTACCCGATGTTCGAGATGGGTTAAAGCCTGTTCATAGACGCGTATTGTATGGTATGTCCGAATTAGGATTGACCTACAACAAGGCGCATAAAAAATCAGCGCGTATTGTTGGGGAAGTACTCGGTAAATATCACCCGCATGGCGATACGTCCGTTTACGACACGATGGTGCGTATGGCTCAGGATTGGTCGCTGCGCTATCCGTTGGTCGATGGTCAAGGGAACTTCGGATCAATGGATGGAGATTCGCCAGCTGCTATGCGGTACACAGAAGCCCGTTTACGTCGCATCTCCGATGATATTCTGACTGATCTAGAAAAAGATACAGTTGACTTCGCATTCAACTTTGATGACACGCTGGAAGAGCCAACGGTATTACCGACTAAAATTCCCAACTTGTTGGTCAATGGAGCTTCTGGCATCGCGGTTGGTATGGCGACCAATATGCTGCCCCACAACTTGACTGAGGTAGTCAATGGTATCATTGCAACCGTGGATAACCCAGAGATTGACATAGAGGGATTGATGCAGTATGTCAAAGGTCCTGATTTTCCAACAGGTGGTACTATTTATGGCTATGAGGGCGTAAAAGATGCACTGGAAACGGGTCGTGGGCGAATTGTAGTGCGTGGGAAAGCGCGTATTGAACAAAGTGGCAATAAGGAGACTATTATTATATATGAAGTCCCGTATCAAGTCAACAAAGCCAATCTCGTTTCCAAGATTAGTGACCTAGTCAATGAGAAAAAGATCGAAGGCATCAGCAATGTCGGTGATGAGTCGTCTTCTCGGGAAGGAATTCGCATTGTCATTGATGTGAAACGCGATGCAATGGCAAGTGTGGTACTAAGCAACCTCTACAAGTACACACCACTACAAACGTCTTACGGGGTTAATAATGTCGCTTTGGTGAAAGGTCGTCCGATGACCTTGAACTTGAAGGACATGATCGAAGAGTTTATCGAATTCCGTCAAGAGGTCATTGTTCGTCGAACGCGTTACGATCTGAATAAAGCACTGGAACGAGCGCATATCTTGATTGGTTTATTGATCGCTTTGGATTATTTGGATCAAGTTATTAGTCTCATTCGAGCGTCCAAAACACCTGAAGAAGCGCGTACTAATTTGAAGCAAGGCAGTTTCATTGATGATCGAGAGGCATTTTTTGAGAAATTTGGGCAGTTGTTGGATTTAGTCAGTATTGAAACTTTGGATACACATATTGTTGAAGAAGGAAATGTACTATCTGAATCTCAAGCGCGTGCTATCTTGGATTTACGTTTACAGAAGCTGACTGGACTAGAGCGCGACAAAATTCAAGGCGAATACGATGAACTACAAAAAGTCATCGAGCATCTACAAGCGATTCTTGCGGATGAAGGGTTGCAACGTAGTATCATCAAAGAAGAATTAGTAGATGTCAGAGAGCGGTTCGGTGATGAGCGCCGCACCGATATTACTTTCGCGGATGGCGAAATTAGTATTGAAGACTTGATCCCCAACGAAGAAATGGTCATTACGATTTCTTCTTTAGGCTATATTAAACGAACGTCTTCTTCGGAATATCGTATTCAAAGCAGAGGCGGACGAGGCGCACGAGGGAGTCAGACCCGAGATGCCGACTTCATTGAGCATATGTTTGTCGCCAACTCACACAACTACCTTCTTCTGTTCACGGAGCAAGGAAAATGTTATTGGATTCGGGTCTATGAGATTCCAGAAGCTAACAAGACATCCAGCGGTCGAGTCATCCAAAACTTAATGGAGATTCCAAAAGATGACAAAGTCAAGGCGTATGTCATCATCAAGGATTTGAAAGATGAAGAATTTGTTGAGCATCACTATATTTTCTTTAGTACGAAGCGTGGTTTAGTCAAAAAGACCCCTGTCCAAGCCTTTTCTCGTCCAAGAGCTGGTGGCATTATCGCCATTACTATCAACGAAGGCGATCAATTATTAGAAGCAAAACTAACAGATGGTTCTCAACAGGTTTTACTAGCTAACCGCCAAGGTAATGCGATCCGTTTCGACGAGTCCAATGTACGAGCCATGGGGCGTACAGCAGCTGGTGTTCGCGGTATTAACTTATCGAAAAAGAACGATGCCGTTGTTGGAATGGTCGTCGTCGGGGCGGAAGAGCCAGAGCGCACAGTACTGGTCATTTCAGAAAAAGGAAATGGTAAACGTTCCGAAATTGAAGAATATCGTCTGACAAATAGAGGGGGCAAAGGAGTCAAAACAATGCAAGTAACCGATAAGACGGGTGCTGTCGTGGCCATTAAATCCGTCAGTCACGAAGACGATTTGATGATTACTAGTAAGCAGGGGATCGTTATTCGTATGGCAGTCAGTGATATTCGAGTCATGGGACGTGCCACACAAGGAGTGCGTGTGATTCGACTAGATAATAGTGATGAGATAGCAGATGTAGCAGTAGTTCGAGAGAGCGATGAGGACGATAGTCTATCTACAGAAGAAGCAAGCAAAGGCGTTTTACCAGAAGAGATTATTGGTGATGATGTAGAGGAAGTAGGTGACATAGAGGAAGCCATTGACTAGCTGAAATTGACCATTTGCTCAACCAAATCGAATTTTAACATTTTATAAACGGTAAGTTAGTCGTCTAAACGGTCATATTAGCAACAATAGAGTTCTAAGACACAAACAAACTTGCTTTAGGTCATTTGAGTTCTATATTCAGACCGCCTAATTTAAAAACAAATTTATTTAAAACTATGAAGAGGATTTCAATTGTATTATTCGCTTTTTTCTTGGCTATCAATTTTGCATCCGCACAAGATGGCAAGAAGATGGCAAAAGAGGCAAGCAAAGCATTAGCTGCGTTCAATATAGCTGGTGGTAATGATGCTGACAAATTGAAAGAAGCAATAGCCGCTGCCGATCAATCGGTAAAAGATGCTGAATACGGAAAACTATCTAAAACGTGGATTACACGTGGCGAAATTTATAATGCTGTTGTCAACTTATTTACGACGCAGCAATTTACAGCTACAGAAGAGAATCCTGCAGTCATGATGGACAAGAATGCGCCTCAAAAAGCGTATGAGTCATTTATGAAGGCGTTAGAGTTTGCAGAAAAAAATTGGGAAACAAGAGATGCACTGAAAGGACTATCTGAAAGTGTAGTTAACTTGAACAACAGTGGTTTTACAGCATACGAAGCTGGTGACTACGCAGGTGCTTACGACAATTTTAGCAAAGTGATGATGATCCACAACACGCTGAAAGAGAATGGCGAAAAAAGTGGTCTAGATGATGAGTCTGCTTATAACGATCAGGCGTATACAACTGGTTTAGCTGCCTTGAATTCTAATAATATGGAAGCAGCTGGCAAACTATTTTCTGAACTAGAAGCTAGAAATTTCGATCAGCCAACCATGTACGATGCGTTGTACAAGGTGAACAGAGAGGACGATATCGAAAAAGCTTTGGGCTACTTAAATAAGGGTCGTGAAAAATATCCAAACGACGTAACACTTCTATTTACAGAGATCAACCATTACTTGACGGCAGGTGAGATGGATGTATTAGAAACTCGTTTGCAAGAGGCGATTTCTAAAGAGCCAGACAACGCCGCTTTATACTATACATTGGCTCGTGTCTACGGTGACGTTTCAGATGCGAGGAAAGAAGAAGGCGACCAAGCAGCTTCTGATGAGTACTTCGAAAAGTCAGTAGCGCAATATAGTATGGCACTAGAGAAGAAGCCAGATTATTACGAAGCGATGTATGGTATTGGTGAGGGGTATTACAATCGTGCTGCCATTGTTTCTACGCAGATGCAAGATCTAGGGATGAGCAAAGAAGACCAAAAACTATACGCAGAATTGGATGAAGAAATGAAAACTTTGTTTGACAAAGCACTACCTTATTTCAAAGAAGCAGAGAAGCTGAACCCAAATGACAACAATACGTTAGTTGCCTTATCTGAAATTTATGCGCGTAAGAATGAATTCGATAAAGTAACTGAATTCAAAAATCGCCTGAAGACAGTTCAGGAAGGTGGAAAGAATGAGTCATATTTCTCGAATAACGACTAGACCTCCTAGTCAACCTAATTATTCGGAATGTTTCCTGAGGACATCTGAGAAGAGAGAATAAGTTTTTCGGAACTTATTCTCTTTTTTTTGTTGTTTTTTCGCTGGAGGAATATAAAGTTGAGCGTGTTCTGTATTTTTGTAGCCCTTTAGAAATCAGTTGTTTATAACTGACAAAACCTTGCGAAGGTTGCGTATCTGCCATTGCGATAGCTCACTTTTGTACGGTTGATTTTGAAATTATAGTTATGGTCAAAATAGGTAATGTTGATTTAGGTGAGTTTCCGTTATTGCTTGCGCCAATGGAAGATGTGAGCGATCCACCATTTCGTGCCTTGTGCAAAGCACAAGGGTGTGATATGATGTACACGGAATTTATTTCAGTAGAAGGATTGATTCGGGATGCTCGGAAAAGTGTAGAGAAGCTGGACATTTACGAAGAAGAACGCCCTATTGGTATTCAAATATTTGGAGCGGAACTGGACTCTATGATGCGAGCGGCAGAGATAGTCGAAGCTGCTCAACCAGAAGTGTTAGACATTAACTATGGCTGCCCAGTGAAGAAGGTAGTCTGCAAAATGGCTGGTGCTGGCATTCTGCAAGATATTGATCGCATGGTCAAGTTGACAGATGCTGTGGTTAAGTCAACTAACTTGCCAGTGACCGTCAAAACGCGCTTGGGCTGGGACGAGAATACCAAGCATATTGAGGAAATCGCTGAACGACTACAAGATGTAGGCATCAAAGCCTTGTCTATTCACGGTCGTACGCGCAAGCAAATGTATAAAGGTGAAGCCGACTGGACGCTCATTGGTAATATCAAAAAAAATCCGCGTGTCAAAATTCCGATCTTTGGAAACGGTGATATTGACAGCCCACAAAAAGCATTGGAATATCGTCATCGCTACGGTGTAGATGGCATCATGATTGGTCGAGCAAGTATCGGTTATCCTTGGATTTTTAGAGAAATCAAACACTACTTTGCGACAGGTGAGTTATTGCCACCACCTACTATTCACGAACGTGTAGCCGCTTGTAAGCAACACTTACAACATTCTATTGACTGGAAAGGTGAAAAAGTGGGTGTTGCAGAGATGCGCCGACACTATACCAACTACTTTAGAG
This sequence comes from uncultured Saprospiraceae bacterium, assembly GCA_964385665.1. Lineage (GTDB taxonomy): Bacteria > Bacteroidota > Bacteroidia > Chitinophagales > Saprospiraceae > JAAUTG01. The sequence goes on along the minus strand of CAYLPW010000108.1, from coordinate 1,683 downwards.
GCTATCGAGATGTGAAAAAATATCGTCACCGTTTGGTGACAGAAAACGAGCCTGCACACTTATTTTCTATATTAGAAGAAGTAGAAGAGCGTTATGCAGAGGTAGCTATACCTGTTTAATCTCGTCGCAGATGGTTTAGCTTCCCTTCTTTAATAGACAAACGTAAAATAATTAAGTTAATATTGTTCGCTTTTGGTGGTAGTAGACATGTATTAGGAAGCAGATGTTTACATTAAAAATGGACACTAAGATGCCGATTCATTATTGAACTCAGATTATGGTATTTGACATACAAGCTAACGAACGGAAAATCTTCAACCTAATCAGTGAAGCGGCACAAGACCTCCACTACCCTACTTATGTAGTGGGTGGATATGTACGTGACCGTTTGTTGGCACGTCGCTCTAAAGATATGGATATTGTGTGTGTGGGTAGTGGTATCGAACTAGCACAACGTTTAGCGACTAAACTACGTCCTGTACCGAAAGTAGTGGTATACAAGCGATTTGGTACAGCAATGTTACGGCATCGAGGATTAGAGATTGAGTTTGTAGGTGCGCGTAAAGAGTCGTATCGCCATGATTCTCGCAAACCTATTGTTGAATCTGGCACGTTGGAAGACGATCAGTTTCGTCGAGATTTTACGATCAATGCCTTAGCAGTTTCCCTCAATCAGCAAGATTTCGGCGCAATCATTGATCCATTTAATGGACTAGAACATTTGGAGCAAAAGCTCATCAAGACGCCACTAGATCCCGTAAAGACATTCTCTGACGATCCTTTACGTATGTTGCGCGCGATTCGTTTTGCGACACAACTCAATTTCGTTATTGACAAAACAACTCTACAGGGCATTACAGATCAACGAAAGCGTATTAGCATCATTTCTCAAGAGCGTATCGCCACTGAACTGAATAAAATAATTTTGTCGCCGAAGCCTTCCATTGGTTTTAAGTTACTACAGGAATGCGGACTCTTGAATCTAATTTTACCTGAGCTAGAAAATCTTAAAGGAGTAGAAAAAAAGAATGGAATAGGACACAAAGACAACTTCTATCACACCTTGAAAGTTCTAGACAATATTTCACTGAAAACCAATGACTTATGGCTACGTTGGGCAGCACTCTTGCACGATATAGCCAAAGCACCTACTAAGCGTTTTCATCCAAAAAGTGGCTGGACGTTTCATGGTCACGAAGCGGTAGGTGCGGCAATGGTACCTCGCATTTTCAAGCGCATGCGTTTGCCACAAGATCAGAAAATGAAGTATGTTCAAAAGGTGGTTGGCTTACACATGCGCCCGATCAATTTGACAAAAGGGGAAGCAACTGATTCTGGTATTCGACGGTTGCTATTTGACGCAGGCGATGATGTAGATGATTTGATGCTGCTGTGTGAGGCAGACATCACTTCTCGCAATGAAAAAAAAGTGCGCCAGTACTTCCAAAATATGCAGGATATTCGAGAACGCCTGAAAGAAGTAGAGGAAAAAGATCAGTTGCGCAACTGGCAACCACCCATCACTGGCGAAATCATCATGGAGACGTTTGGTATCAAACCTTCTCAAGAAGTGGGTGCGATCAAAAATAGTATCCGAGAAGCGATCTTAGACGGAGCTATCCCGAATGAGTATGAGGCGGCTTTTGCGTTGATGTTGGCGGAGGGAAAGAAGTTGGGGCTGGA
>CAYLPW010000107.1:0-16442 GCA_964385665.1 uncultured Saprospiraceae bacterium | reverse complement strand
TAAGTAGTAGCGGTAGTGACGATGTCTGCTTTTGTCAGTCCGTGAGCGACTGACTGACCGTGTTCGTCTACTTTGACAAAAACAATTTTATCGATGGTAATGATATTTTTTTTAGAAAATATGTTCCGAACAACACAACCAAAGGTCAATGATGTACGCCCAATATCAATAAAATCCAGCCCGATCTCTACAACATCACCCTGCACTGCCGAACTCACAAAGTTGATTTCGGAGATAAATTTGGTGACGACCCGTTTTGTATTCAACTTAGTCATGGCATAAATGCCCGCTTCTTCATCGATCCAGCGGAGCAGTTGTCCTCCAAACAGCGTATTATTAGCGTTGAGGTCTTCTGGTCGAATGAGTTTTCGTGTTAAAAATTTCATGCCACAAATGTATTAATTACGCACAAAAAAAACAGCCTGACGCTATTGCCAAGCTGTTGATTACAAGATTTCTAAAAAGACCCAAACATTTACTTGTGGTCAGTAAGCGAATTGCCGTACACCTGCCGACCGATTCATTTCTAATATATCTAGTTATTTCTTACTTTGAAGTTTGCATTCTTACCTTCTGCTTCCAAGCTTTCCATTATCATTGGCATGTCGCCATCCGTTACGATGATCTTCGTATTCGGTGACTTCGCTAATTCCATAAATGCTTCTATCGAGCGGAATTGTAAGACGTTTGGATTCAAACCCTCAGAGATAATGGCTTGTGCATCGCGTATTCCTTCCGCTTCGATTCGCTTCCGATCCGCTTCACGTCGCTCTTCATCAAGTACAAACTTCATACGCTCTGCTTGCTGCTCTGCTTCTAGCTTCTGCTCAATGGCACGTGCCAAACTCGCTGGCAACTGAATACTTTTCAGCAGTACCGCTTCTATCTCTACACCACGACCTTCTAATAGCCTCATCATCTGATCCTCGATAGCTTGCTCGATAACTGCACGCTCGCTGGTGTGCATGTCCTTTGCTAAAAATCTAGAGGATACATCTGATACTGCGGAACGGAAAACTGGTAAAATGATATTGCGCTCAAAATTAGGTCCAATCTCTCTCAGTACGTCTGGTACTTCATTAGGAATAACTCTATACAGAATAGATACTTCCGAACGGATGTTTAAGCCTTCTTTCGACGGAATCATCAGTTCAACTTCCATATTTTCTGTCTGTGTAGACACTTTAACGATAGAGGAAGTCAGTGGATTAAAAATACGTAACCCTTCCGTGTATGGCTTATCCGCATATTTACCTAATGTACGTTTTACGCCTACTTCACCCTCTCGTACAACTGCGCAACTAGTCAAGAAACTTACAGCTGCTAAATACAATAAAACCAAATGTAATTTCATAGTATGATAAGTTTGTTAAGTCAAAAATTAAAAAGTGAGTTGGTTTTGTCGCATAGATGTGTGTCTGTCTGTCGTTATTAATTGCTTGTATTTATTAGATAGAGAGAAAAAGAGGAGACATCTATTATGTATTTATATCGTTCACGATGCCTCCTTCTGTTACAACAACTCTCACCTATTTGTAATGAAACATTCTTCTGTTCAGTTTTAGGTTGATTGGTCTATACTGTTCTTAGTCTAAAAGCCACAAAACATTTGATGTCGTTCTGTACCTGCTTCATAGCCCATTGCTACACCTTGCTCTAAATCAAAACAACCATCTGGACGGTTGTATAGCATCAGTCTAGCCATACCTCTATTAAAATAGGCTTCTGCAAAACTGCTATCCATCAGAATTGCTTTTGTGTAGTCATTCGCAGCCTGCTGATAGCGCCCCAACATCATATAGGTATTGCCACGTAGTTTATACAGTAGTGCGTGTTCACCAGCATCCGTTCTGATCAATCGGTCTAGATCGCGCAGCGCACCTGAAGAGTCACCATCTAATTGCTTTTCTACGATTGACTCTAATTGAGTCGCCAAATCCTTTGCTGTGATGCGGTCACTTATACTTACTTCGCCTTGCAGTGCTAACACACGCAATCTTCTCGTATCACTTCTTTGACTGTACAAATCCATTGCATAAGGATTAATTTCGTTGGCTTTCATGAAGTCTTGTTCTGCCTCTCCAGTTCTACCCAATCGATGCTTTGCAATACCCCGCTTCATGTAAGCTTCTGCCAGATATGGGTCAATAGCAATAGCGTTATCAAACGCTAATATAGACTGCTCTACCTGTCCGCGTATCATGTGATTATCACCTTCTACTAAGTACACCAATGCTCCGTTGCCGAAACGCTCTGGACTAACTACAGTCGTGGCGTAGGTGATCTGATTAGAACGCGTCTGTCCAAACAATACTCCTTGAGCCATCAATACTAATACCAAAATGCCATATCTCCAGTTGCTCATAACGCTATCTATTTAGTAAGGAAAGTGATACTATCATTATAAGCTGGTTTAGTGCAAGATAATACTAGGAAAATCTAGTTGTAATAGTATAACTATCAAGTATAAGCATAACCACACTCACCTTATATTTGTTCTGTGTGCAGTTGTTATTTTTATAGTTTACTTCGTAAAATATTGAAAATCAGTATTTTGTTGCTGATTAATTTTTTTCCTTGAAATAGAAGCGAAAATAAATAATGTGAATTACTTGATTATTTGATAGTAATACTATTATATTTGACAGTACAAAACAAAGTGTTGCTATGGATACTAAAAATTTTGCCCGACAATTCAATGAGCTAGAAACCATTTTAAAGGCTTATGCACTTAAACTAACGAGCAATGGGAATGATGCTGAAGACTTGTTTCAGGAGACTGCCTATCGTGCTTTTAAGTATAGACACATGTTCAAATCGAAAACCAACTTGAAAGCCTGGCTAATGACTATTATGCGCAACATCTTCATCAATGATTATCGAAAGAAGAAGAAGAATCGTACACTGTCGAATTGGACAGAAACAGACCTATTGAGCAACTCCAACCAGCATAGCACAGCTAATGGCGGAGAGCTTAATATGGCTGTTGAAGAAATCCAAACAGTTATTGACAAATTGGACAACCATTTAGTCGTTCCTTTTAGTATGCGATTCAACGGCTACAAATACCAAGAGATAGCCGATGAACTTTCGCTGCCGTTGGGTACAGTGAAAAGCAGAATATTTATGGCAAGAAAAGCATTGCAATCTAACCTGTTGCGTGTTGCTTAGAGCTCACTATAAGTTTGATTTTTGAGATGGAGTGTAGACCGAGCAACAGGGGCTTAGCCTACGCTTAGTTGGATACATAACCCAATGTTGGACAACATTAACTTGCTGAAAATGTATGAAGTTATCTGATTACTATCGAACATGATGGTATTGTTATACCTTTGTGCATTTAATGGATTATTAAAATTACTATAAGAGTATACCTGAAGATTTGGTGTAACTGATTATCAATAACATATCTGACAGGCTTATCAGGGTGGAGGAAGTGAAAACCAGTGAGCTTGAGCAGCTGAGTCAACTAACTTTCTAAGTTAGAGTCATAAAAAATTTGATAAGCAGTGCAATGTGAAATTGATATGTACTCTTGAATACACTATTTAAGTAAATGGCGCAAATCAGTGTTGTCCTGAATATTAATAGCGAGCTTATAGTTAAAGATCCGCAACAGACAGAACTAGGGCAGCGGATCGTACGGGAAGGCATTGTATTGATTGACAAGATTGGTTTTGAGTCGTTCACCTTCAAAAAGCTAGCAAAGTGCATTGGTTCTACCGAAGCTTCCATCTATCGGTACTTCAAAAACAAGCATCTCTTTTTTGTTTATCTTATTAATTGGTATTGGGAGTGGACGAGTTTTCGCATTAGTTTCAATACGATGAACTTGACGGATGCGAAAGACAAACTTCGACAGGTCATTCATACCATCGTAGATACTTCTCAAAAACGAGCATCGGTAGAATATGTGAATACCGATATTTTGCACCGGATTGTAGTGACTGAAGGCACAAAAGCGTACCATGGAAAATATGTCGATAAAGAAAATAAGATGGGTTTTTTCCTTTCTTACAAGGCACTTTGCAAGAAGATCGCCCTTATCATTTCAGAAGTCAATAGTGAGTATCCTTACTCCAATTCACTAGCTAGCATGCTGATAGAAACGGCGAACAATAACATTTACTTCGCCGAACATCTACCCCGTCTTACGGATATAGAGTACAGCGATAACTGCTCCGCTTCTATCGAAACTATGCTAGAGAATATGATCTTCTCTTGCTTACTTTGTGATCCTGCTACACTTCAAAAATAATGAATTTGTAATTTGGTCTATCTATAGCATACCTTGACCGATTACTTACATTTTCTATCTATCAAGACTGTATTTTTGCGTCATTCTACGCACAACCGTTTCCACTACATGGGACACCTTGTCGCTAGAAGTTAGCGTAAGAGCTAGATGGAAGTTTAATGATCGAGTTGCAAATGGCTATTTTTCTCCTCCTTTTTGTTGGGAGAAAATGCTTCCTTGCCCAGATGAGCGTATATTTCTTCGTCTTAACTGAGAAGAAATTGGCTCACTCCTGCCCGACGCGGACGTATTAGGCAGGCGGATTTAGCTCAAAAATCACACTTCCAACAAGTTCAAACGATTGGAGAACAACCAAAACCTGCCCGATGGTCAGGCAAATCGACAGCAAAAACGTAACGTCGATTTACTATTGAATTAAAACAACAAACGACATGCAGAGAAAAATTACTTGTCTACTCTTAACAGTGATTGGTATTCCATTTTTTGGATTTTCACAAACCTTCAAACAGCTTTCACTAGGTGAAGGTTATGGACAACATATATTCTACGACTTAGATACCGAAACCTCCGTAGTAGTGGAGAATGATGCTTGGGATTTAGCGTTCACGACAGTCGGTTTTCAGGATGCAGGTGTTCACTTCAACGAAGCCTCTTCCAATACATTTACTGATCCTAAACCGAGTTTAGAAGTCTACTTGGCTGATGCTCCCAATTTTACTTCTTTAACCGAGTTTGATACCACTTTTGTGCGTCTATACAATGACGAAGAGAGCTGGACCTATGGCGCGTTCAATTTTGGTCGTGCGCCAGGACAAATATTCGATTACGGTTGGGGAAACTATGATGGAGCTATTCGTAGTGTTGTAGCGGATGAGTTGTTTGTCATCAAATTACGCGATGGTTCATTCATCAAATTTGAGATCGTTTCTTTGGATTTGACTACGTACAATATTCGATTTGCCAACTTGGATGGGTCAGATTTGCAGACGTTTTCTTTCGACAAAAATCAGATAGCAGGGAGTTTAGCTTTCTATTCTTTCGAGACGAATGATCTAGTAGATCTAGATGTCGATGGTTTTGACCTGTTGTACACGCGCTACAATGCCCCGGCGGAGCATCCCGACGCTGCGGTATTGGATTCGCTGGACTATACGGTGACCGGTTTTCTATCAGGACCTGGCGTCAACATAGCAGAAGTGAGTGGCAAACGACCAGAAGAAGTGACAGATGCAGATGCAGCAAATACCTCTTCCCGTTTGGATGTGATTGGGTACGACTGGAAGCGTTTCGACTTTAACGATGGCTGGGTGATGCCTGATGATCTAAGTTATGTAGTACGTAGCAACGAAGGCAAGCTCTATCATTTAGTATTTATCGACTTTGAAGGATCAACTACGGGTACGACAACATTCACCGCAGAAACATTTGTTAGTGCTTCTACCACACCCACGCTCGGCGCGAATGTTATTGCTATTTTGGGGCAGCCAATGACGCGTCAATTGAATATGACTATTGAGTGGCAACTATCCACCGATCAAGCTTATTTTCAGTTAATTGATGTAGCGGGGCGTACTGTTTGGAACACATCGACTCAAGTAGTATCGGGCGAGCAGCAGCTTAGTTTTGAGCTGCCAAATTTACCAGCAGCGACCTACTATTTGCGCGCACAGATCGGTGGATTGTTCCGTACTTTTCCCGTCTCGATTATACGATAACGAACAGAGCTCACGCCATGATTAACAGTCAAGGTGTGACTAAATGTACCCTTTTATTATGAATCATCCGCCTCGCTTTTGGTTTTGGCTATTTATCTTATGTTGCTTGGTATCTACATCGGTAGCACAAGTTAATACTGCACTTCAAAGCGAAGCGGATACCTTTCCTATGTCTGTTCAGCTGGATGATATTGTCGTTACTGCACAGCCTGCGCCTACTAGTAGCGAGAATGCGTTACAGAGTATTCGAGTCATTAAGCGAGAACGCATTGAACAATTGGGGGCAAACAACTTAGCGCAACTACTACAGCAAGATATTAACATTCGTATTCAACAAGATCCTATTATTGGGAGTGGTTTGTCACTGCTTGGTGTAGGTGGAGAGAATGTGAAAATACTGATTGATGGTGTGCCAGTCATTGGTCGCTTAAACGGTTCTATTGATCTGAGTCAGATCAATCTAAATAATGTGGAGCGCATTGAAATTGTAGAAGGACCCATGTCGGTCAGTTATGGGACAGATGCGATTGGTGGTGTCATTAATTTGATTACGAAAAAGTCGCAACTGCATCAATACGAAGCTTCCATCACTACCCAGTTAGAAACGCTAGCAGAATCCAGCGTTTTGTTGGATGGTGGCATCCGTTGGAAGGACAACTGGTTACTGCGCGTAAATGCTGGACGTGATTGGTTCGACGGGGCGTATGTAGACAGCCTACGTTCGACACTTTGGAATCCAAAACAGCAACTCTACACTGATCTGAGTTTGCGCCACGATTTTGGAAACGATCATCGTATTCAGTATCAGTTTTCTTTTTTCGATGAAGCGGTGCAAAACCTAGGCAATGTCCGACGCCCGCAATTTAAGCCGTATGCTTTCGACGATCACTATTTGACACGGCGTACCAATCATGCTATCCACCATGAGGGGAGTTTAGGTGATAAGTTCTATTGGCAAAATGCCTTAGGTTACAATTATTTCGAGCGAGAATTGCGTGTGTATAGAAGTGATTTTGATGAAGAAACACATAGTCACATCGACGGCGATACGACTACTTTTGACAACTATATGTGGCGTTCGGTATTGGCAAGTCAGTTGCCAGATCAAAAGCTAAATTTTCAGATAGGTATTGATCTGCGTAGAGAGACGGCGGCAGGTGCGCGCATTGTCGATGCAGATGGCGACGCTCAAACTGGAGGTAGCATTAATGAGCTGGCAGCATTTGGTAGTTTGCGTTATCGACCAATACCAAAACTCAACATCGAAGCTGGACTGCGCGCTTTGCATCACTCTCGATATGAAGCACCTCTGATTCCTTCCTTTCACTTAAAATATCAATTCAGTCCACCACTCTCTCTCCGCTTTTCGTATGGTCGTGGTTTTCGTAGTCCTAGCTTGAAAGAGTTATTTTTATCTTTCGTAGACATCAATCACTTTTTAGTCGGTAACCCCGATTTGCAAGCAGAAACTTCTGATAATTTGCAGTTGAATGTGCAGTATCGTTCTGACCATGAGCGTTTTCCTATTCAACTACGCGCTCAACTATTTTATAATCGAATCAGCGATCAGATACAGCTTTTCCCTTTCTTAGAACGCGACGGACAGTTGATACCAACTACTCCAGATCAGTCTATTCAATATGCTTATTTCAACATTAGAGAGACAAAAATACAAGGGATTAACCTACGAGCAAGCTATGGATTTTCAAATTGGGAAGTAGAAGGGGGCTTGTCTACGATTGGCTTCTACAATGCATTGAGTGAAGCATTCGAGGAAGTAGAACCATTCACGTATATACAAGAATGGAGTGGACGAGTGAGCTACCAGTTGCCATTTTGGAAGACTAATGTCAATGCGTTTTGGCGATACAATGACCAATTCGTCAGTTACTTTCCCGAAATTCATAATGGCACACAAACAGCACGTCAAAGTGTACAAGATGGATTTCACTGGATGGATGCTAGTATCTCACAACCTTTATTAAACAATAGAATTCAACTGACTGCTGGCATCCGAAATGTACTAAACGTCCAACAAATCAATCTAGTCGGCAACAATGGCAATATTCATACGAGTGGGGGGAATATTCCAGTTGGTGCAGGACGTAGTTTTTTCGTCCGCGCACAAATTCAGTTAGTCAATAATCAGCGAGCAAGATTCAAAAACGCCGCATTTCAGGTACAACAAAAAGAAGCTTTTCGACTTCACCAGCTGCGCGAAAACGTATACGCGACTTGGGTAGAACAACGAGAAGAAGGCGAACAAACGTTACAATACGCGCAATGGCAAGAGGAGGAATGGTCGCTACCTAAAACGATTGCTGTAGGAAAGGGTGACTGGGCGGTCAACGAAGTAGATGCGCCACAGTTGGTGGCTATTTCGGAGGAAGGAGAGATGTTGGCAAGCTGGCTGCACCGTACTAGTCAGCGAAATGTGTATGACCACGACATTGAATGGAGTCGTTCCAACAAAAATAATAAGAAGTGGCGATCTGCGGATAAGCTGGCTGACTCTGCTGTTCCTGCCTACTACGGATTGCCTAAATTTCTAACAGTGTCCAATGATTCATTGTTAGCTGTTTGGATCGATGGGAGGACAACAAAACAGCCCAACGAAGAGGGGACGCGCTATTACCCAAATCCCAATGGAAAACTACAATTGTACACGGCTACATTCAATGAAAAAGGCAAACGACAGCGCGAACACGTAATAACTACAGATGTAAGTCCGATGTGTCCATTTGAGCTGCTACAAACGAATAAAACACCTTTGCTCGTCTATCGAAATCAAGCACAAAATATTGTTGTGCAGCGTCTGAAAAATGGAAACTGGTCGAGCGCAGCTATCCTACACGATGACCGATGGGATGTATCCAACACCATAGAAGCTCCAGCAGCTGATGCCATAAACAACAAGGTAGCGATCGCATGGTACAGCGAACGCCAGGCTGACTCTAAATGGCAACTCGCTATGTCCGAAGATGGTGGTGACACGTTCCAGTTGGTATTGTCCAAAAAAATACCCAATCTAGTAGGAAAGATTCAACTACGTTGGTGGAATGAAGAAACGATTTGTGTCACTTGGTTGGAGCGGAACGATACTAGAACAGCCTTGATACTGAACTACTTAGATCGTTTTGGCAATTTATTGCATCAAGAGAAAGTGATTGATTTTCCTGTTCAAAATGTGTCTACTTTGCCGATGTTGACCATCGCAAACGATCAGTTATTGATGGCTTGGAAAGTACATCCAAAGGAGAAAGTACATTGGTGGACACGACAGCCGAGTGAGGTGCTTTTGGAGGCGGAGTGAGAGGGGAGAGAAGGCGATCAAAAAGAAAGGGCAATTCATTCCATGGTTGGTGAATTGCCCTTTTTATTTTTTGTCAATAACTAAGGAAAGGAGGTTACGCTTTCTGGTACATCACTTCTTTCACAGCTTTAATAATCTTTTCTGGATTTGGCATATACGCATCCACTAGGGTAGGGGCGTAGCCTAAAGACGTATCCGCTGCATTGACACGAACGACAGGTGCATCCAAATAGTCAAACGCATTGCGTTGTACTTCATAAGCAATTTCCGAAGAAATACCAGAGAAGGGCCAAGACTCATCAACAACGACGACGCGATTGGTCTTTTTCACCGACCGAATAATCATATTACGATCCAATGGACGAATAGTACGCAAATCAACAACTTCTGCCGAAATACCTTCCTTCTCCAACTCTTCCGCAGCCGATAGACACTCTAATACCATTTTATTGAAACTGACCAACGTTACATCTGTGCCTTCTCGACGAATTTTTCCAACACCGATGGGTACTAAATGCTCATCGCCTTCAGGCACTTCGCCTTTCATGCCGTAGAGCATTTCCGACTCCATCATACAAACAGGGTCATTGTCACGAATAGCTGACTTCAGCAAGCCCTTGGAATCAGCTGGATCAATACAAGAAATGACTTTCAATCCAGGTACATTCGCCATCCAGCTTTCAAAAGTTTGTGAATGCTGCTGCGCCAACTGACCTGCTGCTCCTGTTGGTCCTCGAAATACGATCGGACAACTGTACTGTCCAGCCGATTGAGACAGTGTTTTCGCAGCATTATTGACGATTTGGTCAAAGGCTAGAATAGCAAAATTCCATGTCATAAACTCCACGATCGGGCGCAAACCATTCATCGCAGCACCTACACCGATACCGGCGAAACCCAATTCGGCAATAGGTGTATCAATGACGCGTTTCGCTCCAAACTCATCCAACATCCCTTTGGTGACCTTGTATGCACCATTGTATTCAGCGACTTCCTCTCCCATGATGAACACATTCTCATCGCGGCGCATTTCTTCGCTCATCGCTTCATTCAAAGCATCTCGTAAGGCTAGTTCTCTTGCCATATTTCGTTTTTGTATCTTTTTATATTAGTCTGAGTTCAATAATAAACCCGCCTACCTATACAGTTAGGTAAACCTGACCGTCGGGCAGGTTTGCATTCTTGAGTGTTCGATTTTTGTCGCAAGCATCTATTTATTCTGCATATCTGCTTCCAACAAAAGTCGAACCCCGACCCCGAAAGCTTTCGGGGTTCGGGGTAAATTTAATTATTTCACGTTACTTAGCGATATGACGAGTTTTTGGGCTCAATCCGTTCAGTTCCACAAAAGTAGTCAAGTCGTGGGTAAATCTGAAAGGGAAACTTTTGAAATTGGGAAAAGGTTTTCACTAGGTGCGCAAAGAGGATAAGAAACAAAGTCTACTTGATAGGTAAATTCTCCTTCACTCTCTCCCAAAACGAATCATCCAACAAACGCGCCGCACCAATCAAGGCTGCCTCTTCCATTAGCGCAGAAGACATAATTTTCAGTAGTATGTTTTGCGTTGTCAAGACTGATTGAAAAGATGCTTCCATCAAAAACCAGGACTTAGCGACATTGCCACCGAGCACGAGTAGTTCTGGCTGAAAACTGCGTAACCAAGGCGTTAAGAACTCAGCTAGATTCCTTCCAAATTCGTCGAACAGTTCTTGAACTGATGGGTCTTGTTGAGCAGCGTTCGCAATTTCTTTTACGCCAATTGCTTGCGCGTTGAATCGCTCCTGGTACGCATTGACAAACCAACGTGTCGAAAAATAATCGTCTGCTATTCCTTCTTTAAAAGGTAAATGCCAAAGCGAGCCGTGTGGAGGAACATCCGATCGGTCGATGATCGGAATACCAGCTTCAATGAACGTAGCTCCAATGCCAGTCCCAAAGGTCAACGCGATAGATTTGTGATAGTCGTTAGCTACGCCGGACCAAGCCGAACCGATGCCGAAAGCACTAGCATCATTAATGAAGCGTATTTCTGGCTGTTGAAGGTTTAGGTAAGCGGCAAATTCTTTTTTGACATTAATGTTGTGCAAACTTTCATACTTATCATTCCCTTCAAATAAAGCGATCCCTTCTCGATAATTGAATGCACCTGGCATCGCACAACCAATACCTACAATAGATGTGTCGTTGACGGCTTGAATAGTCTGATTGATTGGTATCGCCCAAGTCTCAAAAATCTTTTCTTTTGATGCTTTCCGATCTACCTGTTTGTCAAAATGCGTTCCTTTGATGGGTCGTCCAGAAGTTAAATCGACTGCACAGCAGCTAATGTGACTTCCCCCAATATCAACCCCGATTCCTACGGATGAGGGGTGAATGGTGAGGTTTTGAGTGGTGACAGGAGTAGACATAAAACAGTGTTGTGGTTGGGAAATCCAAAGTAAAACTAGAACTGTCTGGTGCTTTTTTCTTAAATGGCAATACCTTCGCTAACATGCTCCCGCGACATCTTCAAGCCATACCAAGAAATATAAACAAAGCACAACAGCGGCAAGATAAACGAAAAATTCACCTCCGACACGCCAGCTATTGTCCTATCATCGACAGCATTTCCGCCAATGTCAATAATCATCCCTTGCAATTTTGGCATCAGTGCGCCACCGACAATCGCCATCACCAAACCTGCTGCCCCAATTTTAGACGCTTCTTCTGGCAAACCATCCAGTGCAATTCCATAAATGGTTGGGAACATTAGCGACATACAAAAAGAGATGCCGACCAAACTATACAGTCCTAAAGTACCTTCGATAAAAATCGTGCCAGCGCAAAAGGTAATCGCTAAAAGGGCAAAGTACATCAACAGTTTTCCTGAATTGATGAAGCGCAGTAAATACGTGCCAATTGCTCGACCAACGAGAAAAATAATGAAGGCGATAAATTGATAATTGGCAGCCGTTTCGCTACTTACATTGATGCCTTCCGCATACTGATAAATGTAGGTCCAGCACATAATCTGCGCACCGACATATAAAATCTGTGCCAAGACACCTAACACATATTTCTTATTCTGCCATAAATCCGCAAAGGTTGCGCCAATGCTTGGAATCTCCCCTTCTTCTCGACCTTGCGGCATTTTACTCACCGCAATGACAATCAAGACACCTAAGATAACCAAACCCAACACCACATACGGATTTCTGATTACCATCAAATCGGAGGTCTTAATCAAGACTTTCTGCGCTTCGGCTAAGGCAGAAAAGTTCTCTATATCATCCGATTGCAGGCGTTTCAAAACGAACTGTTGCGCGACTAATAAACCAGCGATTAGTCCAATTGGATTGAAGGCTTGCGCTAGGTTGAGGCGTTGTGTGGCTGTTCGTGGATCGCCCATTGCTAGTATGTACGGATTGGCGGTTGTTTCTAAAAAAGCGAGTCCAAATGTCAATACATACAAACCCAAACAGAAGAACCAAAACTGCTCGGTCATTGCCGCTGGATAGAACAACAATGCACCTACTGCATACAATGCCAACCCAATCAACACGCCGACTTTATAGCTGTATTTGCGCACAAATAATGCCGCTGGCAATGCCATGCAAAAGTAACCACCATAAAACGCCATTTGCACCCAAGCTGCCTGTGAATTGGAGAGTTCCAACACCTTTTTGAAAGCTTGCACCATGGGGTCGGTTACGGCATTGGCGAAGCCCCAAAGCGCAAATAGAGAGGTGATGAGGATGAAGGGCAGCAGCATTCGTTTGGAGACGACTGCTGGGTTTGTGTTTGTCTGGTTCATGTTTTGTGTTTAGAGAGTCACCCGGTGAATATTATGCATAAAGAAAGCAGGAACATACAACCCAACTTTCTAAGCTCAAAATTCACCGGGTGACTTAAAATAATTCATTTCAATAACAGCAAACGCGACGTCAGCAACGTTTTCCCAGACAACAACCCAACCGTATAAATACCGCTCGGCAAATCTTGTGGCAGCCACTCCACCTGATGTTCGCCAGCAGGCATCGACTGATTGACCAACTGCCCAACAACGCGCCCATACGAATCATACACATTCAATTGCACCATAGCTCGCTCCGTTAACTGGTAGCGGATCGTCGTGGAAGTCGTCAGTGGATTCGGGTAGCTCGGTAGCAATTCGACCTGTTCCGTTTTGGATGGAAAAACAGGAATTACGTCCACGGTTTGGTCTTCTGTCATCAATCGAATATCATCAAAATAAACAATGCCTGGTGCAAAATCTTCACCATCATTTGTTTTCCAACGGAACGCTAACCAGCCTCTTTCTGTATTTTCTACGGCAGTAAAATTGAACTCATAACGAGCATATTCATTCGTCAATTCGTAGCTGTATCCATCTTCGCCCACTACGTTTCGTTCGCCATCAAAATAGCCTGAAGTGACTTCTAACGTTCCTGCTGTACCAGCCTCTTTTTTCGCCCAAAACGAACCAAAATATTCCTTGCCAGCTTCCAGCGGCATATTGGAATCCCAAGTATCTAAAGAGCGATCCACCAATTCGGCATCTGGTGCCATATAAGTGACTTTGGCTGCTTTCGCGCCTTGCACCACATCTCCTGTGATGATCTCGGCGGTGCTGCCTAACGCGTTTGGCACTTCATAAAATCGCCAAAACTCAAAGTCGTCTTCAAAGCTACCATTGAAGTCAGCTAAAACATCAATCATTGGCACAGCCACTTCTCCTTCTGTCCAAATTGGGTCTAGATCGGTTTCTTCTTCTGTGCCACCCAAAATACCATCGTTGCCATTGCTACTTCCGTCATTAATGAGTTGTCCTTCGCCTTCATCAATTGCCCAATAGCCGACCAATCCTGCTTCTTCGCCTGTGATGCGTTGTGTTGCAAATTCTTTGATTTCGCTGTCCGATCTGGCTATATTCCAAAGACGAACTTCTGCTACGCCACCGCTAATGACGCGATCAGGGAAGGCTGGCGAGTTACCAATGAATAGATTTTCGGTAGGCGCGATGCCAATTGTAGCTGTAAATGGGTCGCTAGTTGCTAAAAGATTGCCATTCAAGTAGATTTTCTGAACATTACCATCATAGACACCTGCGACATGATTCCACGTATTTAATTCGAAGAGTTGTGTGCCGTCTTCGCTCTTCACTTCATGCCATTGTCCGTCACCAAATCCCCACTCGATTTGTCCATTGCCGTTGGCGCGTAGGAAATACCCTAAGTCGTTGCTAGGCTCGCTGTGATCCATGGCGAGTACCGTACTTTGGAAGGTCGACCCTTTCGCTTCGTTGATGTTGAACCAAGCCTCTAAGGTAATTTCGTTGCCGCTAATTTGTAGTGATTCACCTCTACCTACATCCACCAAATCATCGACACCATCGAAGGTTAAATAGTCGGCAACTTCTATATTCAGTGGGGAAGATGGACCAAAAAAAATACCTGAAACGGCTGCACTTGAACCTTCCAATAGTTCCATCAAAAACTTGACTTTACCAGTTACCGTCCATGTGATCCAATAGCCATTTTCGGCATTTTGCACCGTTTGGACATCGTAGCGGTCGCCTGTTGCGCCATCAATCACATTGACAATGAACGAACGATCTTGACCATCATCCAAAAAGTAGATCGAAACGCTCGCTTCTTCATCGCCGACATCCACCGACAAAAACCAAGGATGATCTTCTGTTGCTGCCACGCGTGCTGCCAAAACAGTTGAATCAGGCGCGTATTGTAATCCACGCGGATCGCTGCTGGCATCTTCCCAAATCACCACTTCACTTTCTGGACTCCAAGTCACACTGGCATAATCTGGCAGATTACTTTCTTTGCCGACAATGTAATAACCATCGACGCCATAGCTGCCCATCCAACTTCCTTGTGTGTTGTTGTCATTTGCTGAGAACTGCGCAAAACCACTTTGTGCTGTCGAAAATAGCACACGTACATCATCAATGGTGATGCCACCTTGATCGACCGTTTGGTCGGCACGATGCTGAAAACGAATGACAAACTGATCAGAAAACGTCAAAGAAGCATTCGCTGCCAATTCACTTAAATTGAGGGAATAATCCGTGTATTCATTAGCTAAACCGTCAAAGTCATACACTTTCGAGAAGTTCTCACCGCCATCATTGGAGAGATAAATTCCGTCTTCCTCGCTGGCTTCGCTGTCGAACGATTGTAAGGAAAAAGTGAGTAGTACGTCGTTGATGATGCCTTCTATATTCAAATGCAAATCAGCACTATTCGTAGAAGGCACTACATCATCTACATTACCGAAGGCGAGATGATAATCGCCAGTATTTGGGCTAAATTCATCCGTGACTTTGACGCTACCTTCTGTGTTTTCGATACTCATTGTCCAAAACTTTCCATCCAATTCGCCCTCTTCAAAACTGGTCGCATAGGGAATATTGGCATAGCCATGTGCAGCCACCAAAGCCCGATAAGCGATGACCGTATCGGCTTCCGCATCCACTTCTACCAAACGAATGTATAATCCACGTTGCTCCTCCGAAAAGGCAACCGCATCAGTCAATTCACTGGGAAACAAACAAGTATCTCTTTCCACCCCAATTGTTGGCGCACCGTCTGGCACTTTGTACGGATCGGAATAATAGACTTTTCGGTTTTCCGCTTCCGTCGTCAATTCCATATTGTACGTATCGCCATTGTCCATGAAGGTGACGATGGACGCAAAATCGTCTTCCGTAGCGCGTACTCGATAGGTATCGTCAATCATAAATTCACCGCGCAATGCTCGTGTCGCTTCTCCTGCCAACCACAAATAGTGATCTTCGGGATCGCCACGATAGGTATCGAAACTGACGCTATTGCTGAAAAACGGCGGATTGTTGTTGATTTTATAATACTGTGTGCCTTCGTCAATTTCATCGAACATTCCTAAATAGAGCATCGGACTACCAGCCGTAATCGCTGCTCTTGCCATATCCCAAAAATAGTAGCCGCTCTCGCGTGGACGTTGATAGTTATTTTGGTTCAGCAGAAACTCGCGAATGCCTGGCGAAATGGTAGGCGTATAATCCAAGTTATTTTCCTCACACCATTCCAAATCTCGAACCACCAAACTTCTAAATTCTACGCCCATTTGATCACGTCCAAAACGGCTCGTGTGCCACGGATGAATGATGTCGATCCGCTT
>CAYLPW010000106.1:0-16467 GCA_964385665.1 uncultured Saprospiraceae bacterium | reverse complement strand
ATATGTTTAATAATCAAAAAACGAACTTAAAATAATCTATATGAACACCACAACAGCCATCCAAAACTGGGCAATCGGTACTACTCCTGATGTGTTGCAAAACATTCATCAGTCGGCTATCAATATAGCTATTTACGATAGAGATACGAATGCGCTATCCAGCGAAATTGAGCAGCTTTTGGAACAAGAAATTGAAGTGAGAGCAAAAGGAACAGTCGATACTATTCTCGCTGCACTGCCCACCACGATTTCTACCCAAGAATGCCCACTCATGCTAGCAGACATCAAAAACCTATTACACCTTTTTCAGCGAGTAACTAGCAAGCAAGAATTTCGACTACTTCTGGCGACTGTCAATACCAATATGTGCCGAAAATTTCATACGGATGTCAACCAACTACGGATGCTTTGCACTTACAGCGGACAAGGCACGCTGTGGCTGACGGAGGACAATATCAATCAACGTGCTTTGAGTGCTCGCGGTATGGACATCCCGATTGCGTTGAACGAAGACGAGATTCGACAGGCAAATACGGGTGCTGTTTTGGTATTGAAAGGCGCGATTTATCCAAAAGAAGGGTCGAGTGCGGTGGTGCATCGAAGTCCCACGATAGAAGAGACAGGTGAGCGGCGATTGCTGCTGCGCATTGATAGTGATGACTTTTTGAATTTTTGAGTTGGAAAGCCGAAAGAGCAAATTCAAGGTTTACTAGACTTTGAAAGTTTAGCAAACCTCAACCTAACATCTACTTATGATACCAAGAAACTTTGAAGAATGGAAAGCCTGCATCGTTAACGATTGCGGCATCAATTTAACAAAAGCGTTTGCTCAAAGTCGCTTAAACATCTATGAAGATAAGCGCAAAAAGGAGACTAGAGAGTTCATTCGCTTGTATGGCGAAAGCTATTTGAATAATGTGATTTACTGGTTGAAAAAAGTGTAAAACCAAATAGACGTTTACTAAACCTTGAAGGTTTAGTAAACGTGAAACGTGAAAAAATTCAAGAAAATGATCAATAAAAAACTACCAGTCACCGTACTCAGTGGCTTTCTAGGCGCTGGAAAAACGACACTACTCAACCACGTCCTACACAACAAAGAAGGACTCAAAGTGGCGGTCATCGTCAATGACATGAGCGAAGTGAACGTGGATGCCGACTTGGTGAAAAGCGAAAATACCTTGTCGCGCACCGAAGAAAAGCTAGTCGAAATGAGCAACGGTTGCATCTGTTGCACGCTACGCGAGGATTTGATGATCGAAGTCGAAAAATTAGCCAAAGAAGATCGCTTTGACTACTTGCTCATCGAAAGCACAGGCATCAGTGAGCCAGTGCCAGTGGCACAAACCTTCTCCTTCGTCGATGAAGAAAATGGCATTGATCTATCGCAATTCAGCTACGTCGATACGATGGTGACCGTGGTGGATGCTTTCAATTTCTTCAAAGACTTTGGCAGTCCAGAAACCTTAATGGATCGAAATTTGACTGACATGGAAGGCGACCACCGAACCATTGTCAATTTGCTAACAGATCAGATCGAATTTGCGAATGTCATTATCCTGAACAAGACCGATTTGGTGTCCAAAGATGATTTAGGAATCCTAAAAGCGGCTATTCAAAAGTTAAATCCTGCTGCTCGTATCATCACCTCTACTTTTAGTAAAGTTGATCCAAAAGAGATCTTGAATACTGGACTGTTTGATTTTGAGGAAGCGGAACAAAGTGCAGGTTGGATTGAAGAGCTAAACAGAGAAGGCGAACACACACCCGAAACAGAAGAATACGGCATCGGCTCATTCGTCTATCGCAGCAAACGCCCCTTCGATCCAGTGCGGTTTTGGCATTATGTGCAGCATTACTTTCCGCACAATGTCATTCGGAGCAAAGGTTTGTTTTGGTTGGCATCTCGCCCTGAACAAGCATTGATCTGGGGACAGGCTGGTGGTTCATTGCGTGCCGATAGTGCAGGCGTTTGGTGGAGCAGTATGCCGTATGAGCAGCGCATTCGCTACATCGCTTTCGTGGACAATCAAAAAGAGATTGAGTCCAATTGGGACAGCACTTTTGCCGACCGGAAAACAGAAATTGTCATCATCGGACAAGACATGGATGAAGCGAAAATCAGCGCAGAACTGGATGCTTGTTTAGCGACTGATCGAGAACTGGCGAGTGAAAAATGGAAATCGGGCTACGAAGACGAATGGCCAGTGCAGCGGGCTTATGCTTTACAAGATTAAAACTGTATCCGCATGAATCGTACTCGTTTTCTAGAAAGTTTGATAGGATTAAGTCTATTTTCTTTAGGGGCTTGTCAGACCGATGAACCCAAAGTGAAGGCTGTCGCCAATTCCTCAATAGAAGAAACGATGAGGCGGGGAGCTATTATCCAACTTCGACAAGAACTCAAGGAAGCGTGGCTGCGCTCGGAAGAAATGACACTGAAAAATGTAGAGCAGATGCCACCCGACTTGTTCACTTTCAAGTACACGGAGGAAGCAATGACCTTCGCAGAGCAGTGGCGGCATTGTGTCATTTATACTTGCGGTCAGTTAGCGAATAATGCGCCTGTTAAAGATCCATACGCCGCCATCAAATTGCCTGTGCAGATGCCGAAAGCGGATGTGATTCAGGAACTGAAAAACATGTATGCCTTCGTGCGACAAACGATAGCAGAACTGCCAGAAAAGGAACTACTCGCCGACTGTCGTTTTGCAGGCGATACCATTCCTGTGTGGCAATTGTTGTATGCCTTGGAGAATCATATCATCCATCATCGAGGGCAGTGTATCGTGTATTTGCGGCTGAGTGGCATTGTGCCAAAAGGGTATTATGGGTGGTAGCTTGACTGAACGTGTTACTGTGTAGTACATCACAACTAACATTGATCCGCTCAGTCTTCCTCAGTTTACAAAAAACAAGCGCTACAGTCTCGGATTATATCTGAGATTCTACATGCTCATTACATCCATATAGTAAGCATATCATATCACGACTACAAACATGCGACTGCCTAAGTTTCTATTGAATAGCTTATGAAACAAGCATAATTGAAACTTCTTGCTACCAAAAAAGCCGCTTTCAACTCAATGAAAGCGGCTCTTTATTTTTCTGTCTGTTACTTGATGATCGGCATTACCCACCAAAATCATCAAAGGCAATATTCTCTTCTGGAACACCTAACTCGTCTAGCGTTTTAATGACAGACGCGTTCATCGCAGGTGGTCCACAGAAATAGTATTCTACTTCTTCTGGCTCAGGATGATCTTTCAAATACTGCTCATGCAATACATTCATGATGTATCCTTTGAAGCCATCACCATCGGACTCCATGTCTTCTTTCACATTCCAGTTGTCCTCTTCTAGCGGATTGTCTAATGCCACATAAAACTTGAAGTTTGGAAACTCTTTTTCGATCTCTCTAAAGTCATCAATGTAGAACAACTCGCGCTTCGTACGTCCGCCGTACCAATAAGATACTTTACGATCAGTCGTCTTCAAGGTGTGGAACAAATGGAACAAATGCGAGCGCAAAGGTGCCATACCTGCACCACCACCGATGTAGACCATTTCTTTCTTCGTCGGCTTGATGAAAAACTCCCCATAAGGACCAGAGATCGTTACTTTATCTCCAGGCTTTTGATCGAATACATAGGACGAACAAACACCAGGATTGACTGGCTGATAACCATCCCATTGACGTTTGCCTCCATCCATTCTAAATTTGAAGGGAGGCGTTGCAATACGGATGTTCAACATGATGATGTCTCCTTCTGCTGGGTGGTTCGCCATGGAGTAAGCTCGGAAGATCGGTTCAGGATTCTTCATCTTCAAATCCCACAGCTTGTACTGATCCCACTCTCCTTGAAACTCATCTGGCTTCTTACCCATTCGCGGATGCGACGTAATGTCAATATTTTTATAGTCTACTTCTACAGGTGGTACGTCTACTTGAATATAACCACCTGCTTGGAAATCTAACTCCTCCCCTTCTGGCAACTTTACAACAAACTCTTTGATAAAGGTCGCTACGTTGTAGTTGGATACGACTTCACATTCCCACTTCTTGATCCCAAAGATTTCTTCGGGGATGCTAATCCTCATATCTTCTCGCACCTTCACTTGACACGCCAATCTTTTCTTCTCCGCTACTTCTTTACGCGACAAGTGATTTAATTCCGTCGGCAATACATCACCACCACCTTCGTAAATGTGACACTCACACATGGCGCAAGTACCACCACCACCACAGGCAGACGGTAGAAACACGTTCGCATTGGACAAGGCAGTCAGTAGAGTATCACCTGGTTTCACCAACATCGGATTTTCTTCATCGCCATTGACGATCAGTTTTACATCACCTTGTGGGACAAGTCGTTTTCTAGCAAAAATCAACATCATAGCTAATGCTAGAATCACCGCCATAAAGACCACAACTGCTAATACTAAAGTCATTTTATTAAGATTTTAGACACTAGATTTTAGACATTAGACTGCCCAAAATCTATCAGTAATTCAGTCATCTTTGCAAAAAATGATAACCACTGAAATCTATATTTATTATTAGGTTGACTGAAGCATATTAGATTGATCTACGGTTCTCTGTTGGAGAGGTCTATCATCTAATATCTAAAGTCTAGTATCTCCTTCTCTTATTCTACTTCCAACGGTAAGTCTGTCAAATTAATACCACTCAAACTTAAAAAAGCAATCCCCATCAAACCCGTCAGAATAAACGCCATACCTAATCCTCTAAGTGGCGCAGGTACATTGGAATATTGAATTTTCTCACGAATAGCAGCAATCGCTACTATCGCCAAGAACCAACCAAAACCACCGCCCAATCCGAAAGCCACCGAGTCAACAAAGTTATACTCCCTTGCCACCATAAAAAGTGAACCACCTAAAATCGCGCAGTTCACTGTGATGAGTGGGAGAAATATCCCTAAGGCATTGTAGAGAGCGGGCGAAATTTTTTCAACCACCATTTCTACTAATTGAACCATCGAAGCGATCACAGCGATGAATAATATGAGTCGTAAGAATGTCAAATCTGTTCCTAAGATACCGTTTTCGCTTAACAAGAAGGTATAAATCACCCAATTGATCGGCATCGTAATACCTAGAACGAAGATGACTGCTAGTCCCAAACCGAAAGCCGTATTCACAGACTTGGAGACAGCGAGATAAGAACACATACCCAAAAAGTAGGCAAGTACTAAGTTCTCGAAGAAGGCGGCACGCAAAAAGATTTCAAAAAAACCAGCCATAATATATAAGATTTGAGATTATGAGATTTGAGATTATGAGACTTCACAGCACTCATTTCTATCTTATCCCCATAATCTTAGTTTTAAGTGTTTAAATTACGAAATGTCAACCAACTTGCGATTGTACGAACGCTGTACCCAAATCAGTACACCAATGACAAACATCGCTGCCGCTGGCAGTACCATCAAGTTATTGTTCGCATACCAACTCAAAAACGCAATACCAGTATCTGGGTCTGTATTAATCAAGTAACTCACTTGATCGTTGCTTTGACCGATAATTGGAAACCCAACCAACGAACCTTTTCCGAAAAACTCGCGGATAACGGCAACAATAATCAAGATCGCACCATAGCCCAATCCATTGCCAAAACCATCAACAGTCGAACGCCAAGGCTTATTCGCCATCGCAAAAGCTTCCAAACGCCCCATCACAATGCAATTGGTAATAATCAACCCAATATAAACCGCCAACTGACGATAGATGGGAAAGTTAATCGCTCGCAACACTAATTCCACTACGGTCACCAAAGTCGCAATGATAATCAACTGTGCGATCAAACGCACTGACTTTGGAATCGAATTACGCAATAGCGATGTAATCAAACTAGAAAACGTACATACGAATACTACCGCGATTGCCATCACTACAGACGGAACGACCAAAGAAGTCACCGCTAATGCAGAGCAAATACCGAGTACCTGTACCGTTATGGGGTTATTGTCATTTAAGGGGTCGACAATCAGCTCTCGCTCTTTTCGACCAAATAAGGGTTCTTTCTCCTGAACCGGCTGCGCTACTTTTTTAGTTTCAACTGCCGTATCTGCCATGATGCTTCTTATTTTATGGTAGAATAAATTCTATGTCTTTGTCTAAGTCTGAGTTCGATAATAAATTTATCTCACGTTATTTTACTTCATTCCTAGTGTTTCCGACTTGCGGAATTGCTCTAAGTAAGGTTCATAATACTTAATGCCTCTCTGAATCATTTCTGTAACACCGTCCGCTGTAACTGTTGCACCTGATATACCGTCTACTTCATATTCAGGATTGCGTGCGCCACCTTTTCTTACGATAACGGCTGTATACTCGCCATTGTAAGCCGAATAGATACGCTTGCCTGAAAATTGAGCTGAAAAAGCAGCATTATCTTTGATCTCTGCGCCCAAACCTGGCGTCTCTCCTGCATGGTCAAAGGAAGCACCCGCTACCGTCACTAAGTCTTCACGTAGCGCAACTGTTCCCCAAATAGCATCCCAAAGACCACGACCACGGACAGAAAGAATGTACAACTTTTCTTCTCCATTGTTGTAAACATATAGCGGCAAGAAACGCTCCTCTTCCGGCTTCTTCGCTTCTTTCGCCATATCTATTTCATCAGCTACACCATCTCCTTCCTCCAGCACTTCTCCACCCATATCTAACACATACTGTTCAATATCATTACTGAATAGTGCTAACACCTCTTCATCGCTGTAGTCAGCTACTGGCTTTTCTAGATAGTTTTTAACAGATGCTAGGATAGCTCTTTTATTAAAAACTTCCTCGTTTTCCTCAGCAATTGACTTAGTAGACTGACGAAGCCCTGTCAATGACACAGCCACTATTCCAGTCATAATTGCAATAAAGATGACAATATATTTAGTACTCTCCATTTTTGTTAGATTTTAATATGGCAAGCTATGAAACAAACTATGTCATAGCTCACCACTTTTTTTAAACCCTCTATTTTTAATAGCTATGCAGGTGCTAATGACCGCTTCGCTCGACGATTCATATTCGCTTGCAATACATAGTAATCGATCATCGCTGCGAAGGTATTCATGAATAAGATCGCTAACATCCATCCTTCTGGATAACCAGGATTCATCACTCGCACGATAATACCAACTGCACCGATACCAAATCCATAAATGTATTTTCCTGTCGATGTAGAGGCTGCCGTTACTGGATCAGTCGCCATAAACGCTGCTGCGAATAGCAAACTTCCCATGATGAAGTGGTTGTACCAAGGTACTGCCATGAACTTCACAACTTCTTCATTCGGATCTAGCCCTGGTGCTACCGCATTCAAGAACAATCCCATCACTGCTGCTCCTACCAATACAGATAAGATGATGCGCCAATCGGCTACTTTTGTAAAAATCAGGAAGATGATTCCTAAGATAATTAATACTTTAGAAGACTCTCCAATAGAGCCAGGAATACTTCCCCACACCATTTGAGCAGTCGTATAGTGTTCTTCGACGGCGGGCCATCCTCCTTTCATGGCAAGACCAAGTGGCGTTGCCCCTGTCCAGCCGTCCGCAACCGTCGCTGCGGTGTTGTAGGTATCACTACCCAATGCCCCAAGAATTGGATTCAATACACTGGTGTAAAACCAATTGTATTCTACTGCTGCGCCCGCTTGTGCACTCGCTAACTCTGCTACCCAAACTTCATCACCTGATATGGTAGTAGGATAAGCAAAAAAGATGAATACACGCGATAGTAGCGCAATATTCCAAATGTTCATACCAGTTCCTCCGAATGCTTCTTTCCCAATAACGACGGCAAAAGCAACGGAGATCCCAAGTATCCACAATGGAATGTCTGGCGGCATAATCAGTGGAATCAAAGCCCCCGAAACCAAAAATCCTTCTTCTACAGCATGTCCTTTTTTGGCGGCATAGAAGAACTCTATCCCTAAACCAACAGCATGTGTAACGATCCAAATAGGCAGAATCTGCACCAAGCCAAAAAGAATCTTCAAGTGCAATCCTTCTAATGCTCCTGTATACTCACCTAGAGCAACAAAATGCTGATGTCCTACATTCCAAGTACCGAATACATAACACAATTGCAAAGCGATCACCACGTGTACCATCAATCGCTTCAAGTCCATCCCGTCGCGAATGTGTACGCCACCGTGAGTCGTCTCATTCGGTGTGAAAGCAAACGTAAAAAAGGCATCATACGCCGTATGCAACAGCCTATTTTCTTTGTTTGGTTCTATCGTTTTAAAAAACTTTACTAAACCCTCTTTCATCGTATATATAGATTCTATATTGAATTAAACTAAAGTCAAATTTCACTTAGCCCGATTTCAATAATAAACTTACATTTTTGAGTGTTCGGATTCACTCGAAGCACCTACTTTTTTCGACCTACTCACCTCGAATAAAGCCGAACCATGTAAATTTAATTATTTCACATCACTTAACCTTGCGCACGTATTTCTTCCAATCCATCACGAAGAATTTTCTGTAATGGCATCTTGGAAACACAAGCAAATTCACACAACGCGATGTCTTCCTCCACTAGCTCTTTAATACCTAAGCCTTCCATACGCTCGAAGTCTTTTACCAAGATGGCTTTCATCAACGGTTGCACATGAATGTCCATCGGCATCACCTGCTGATAATCATTCGTTGCTACGAAGGCACGTCGTTCCCCATGCGTATTGGTGTTGGCTTTGAACTTTTGATTTGGGAATAAGAAGTTGGGATAAGTATTGGACAAACTTGGACGTGGTGCAAGTGGTAGTAACCAACCAAACAACTCGTAATCATCGCCTTCTTCCAAGATAGTCACCTGATCTTCATAGAAATTCAGGAAGCTTTCTGTCGTCGTTGCTTTGCCGGATAGCACATCACCAGACACCAATCTAGCACTCTCCTCATTCTTCATGTTCCCCTTTACCAACTCTCCAATATTCGCGCCTAAATAAGTACGAACATATTTAGGTTCAATAAATTCTGCTCCTGCTAGAACAACAACGCGAGAAGCATCAAATCGACCTTCCGTGAACAACTTACCAATGGTTAGTACTTCTTGCACACCTAGTGTCCAAACAGTTTCATTATCTGCTAATGGCTTAATGTTGTGAATTTGAACACCTATATTTCCAGCAGGGTGTTTGCCTTCAAAAAAGTATTGTTCCGCTCCAATGACATTCGTAAATGTACTAGATGGTGGATTGTCTCCGTCTGCGCTCAGTCCTAAATAGACTTTACCTTCTGTCAACTTATTTAAAACATCTACACCTTTTTGAAAAGCAGCTCCTTGACCTTCTGCTACCAAATTCATGTCTGGTGCTAAAGGTGCAGAGTCGAATGTACTAATGAAAACATCACGGGGTATATCATCCACGTCAGGTACGACACCAAATGGACGTTGACGAATCATTGTCCATCCGCCACTCTTTAATAGAAAGTCCAATAGCCCAGTACGATCTACGGTCGCTAAGTCAGGCGCATTCAATTGACGATAATTCATCGTTTCGTCTGCTAGAATCACTACCTCTGCAATGGCTCGCTTGGCTGCTCTGTTGACAGCTGCTACCTCTCCACTCACGGGAGATACATACTGTACATCAGGACGCTTTTTGTCATAAAATAGAACGTCTCCAGCTTTCACATGGTCGCCAACTTCTACTACTACTTTTGGAATAGGTGACATTCCGATAAAATCTCTCGGCTGCACCGCGAATGATCTTACTCGAACATTTTTAATCACCTTCTCTGCTTCTCCTTCCAGCAAAATATCGTGCCCTTCTTTTAGCGTAATTAAGTTCTTATCCTTTAAATGATCAGGAAGGCGGCGACCTGCTATGTCCTTCCAAGTTGGGAAAATAGAAACATTTGACTTCTCTTGATTGACTCCTAGTTGTTTTGCCTCTAATGCTAGGAAGCTATCCCCTACTTGTACGATGAAAAATAGGACAATAATGGCAACAATGCCTACTAGTCCGTAAGTCAGCCAACCTTCACCACTTGCGTAACCACCTTGAGCAAAAACCTCAATATGTGCTATCAACAAAATAAAAAAGATCGAAAGTCGTTGTAAGACGTTTTTCATTCTAAATTTTTCTTTATATTCAAAAGAACATTTCAAATTCAAACAATTGTATTTGACTGCTATCTTTTTGATTTTCAAAAAGTTCTGCAAATATATAAAAGCTTAATTGTCTAACTAAATCTACACGACATCAAAAATGTTCGGAATGTTTTTATTTAGATTGAATGTAGATAAGAAACAGTTTTGGAGGAACGAGAGTTTTAGGTTTTGGTGCATTCTCGAAGTATCACTTGTTGCTATCGTTTTGTTGATAGCTCAACTTAATTAACTGATCTTCAACAATTTATACCTCACGTTATTTTATTCAGCAAAAATAGTACTAGTTGACCTCTATTTTTTGACGTTTAACTTACGAAAGCCTCCGCCACTCTGTTTTTCTATGCTATTCTTTCCCATTACTTTGTAAATTTATTGTGAGTTATAAAAAGCCACTTGGAAAAGTTATAGAAAGTAGCACACAACATTTTATATTACGATTGCATCTTTAGGACGAGTAGCTTTTTCACTTACTGACTAACAAGAAAATAGAGTACAATGGCAGGATTTCGTTTTTTTAAAACTCCCAAACACCAGCGTTTCGAGTACAAAGCTCGATTTTATGATGCAGAAAAAGAGGAACTTCGCGCACGTGTACAACGTGCAAAGCCCGATGAGGAATACTCCGCCGAAGAAGCGAAACGACGCATTTCGACTAGCTTCCGCAGCAAAACGAGTGGCTATAAAGTAGATCGGAGTTTTCGGTCGAAGCAGGTCAAAAACTCTAATCAACGACTGATTTTGATTATTGCTTTTCTACTTGTGGCTGGGTATATCTTGATGAAGAGTAATTTTCCAGCCTTGGAGCGTATGTTGGAAGGACTCTCGGGATGATGAGAGAACTATTGGCTATTGGCTATTCCACATTTTGGAGCATTGTTTTAGTAGCTTTAGGCTAAATTGGGCTGAGTAGATAGATCTAACTTTTCTACATAGCCCATCCTACCGTTTTCCCTCCAATCGCTCCGTATACTCCACCGTCCCCAATCGAAACTTGACTGGAAAGCGCGTTTGGTGTTCCAACTTGATTTCTACTTTGCAAAAGAAACCCAAGTGAGCAAAATAGTGCGCTGTCCAATCTGGTTCGACTACTTTTAAATCTAGCATGGTAGGAGCAACAGTTAGCTGCTCAGTAGTATAGCTAGGTAAGGTCCATTCCGGGAAAGTTTGTGTCCGAATTTCGTAGACCGATTTTCCGCTGATCGTGTAGTCGGTTTGTGCTTGTAGCGTAGAAAAACTGATAACTGTCGAAAAATACAGTAGAATTTTCAATTTCCTCATGTGTGTGAAGGTAAGTTTATTTACAACAACTACTTTTGGGTTTGTTTGTTATCTGGAAAAAGAATAACATAGACAGTTAGCTATGCTAGAATTACCAATAGTAGAGAGTAAGAAAGAACGTAAAAGGCGTCCCGATTGGTTGCGTGTGAAGCTGCCGATTGGTGAAAAATATCGTCATGTCCGTTCATTAGTGGATGAATATAATCTGCATACCATTTGTCAGAGTGGGAACTGCCCGAATATGGGCGAATGCTGGGGCGCAGGTACGGCGACGTTTATGATTTTGGGGAATACCTGCACACGTTCGTGTTCTTTTTGTGCCGTCAAAACTGGTCGTCCACCAGAGTATGACGAAGATGAACCACGTCGAGTAGCAGAAGCGATTCGTTTGATGGAAGTCAAACACGCTGTGATTACGTCTGTAAATCGGGATGAGTTGAAAGATCGAGGTGCGGAAATCTGGCATCAAACGGTGCGTCAAGTCAAAGAACAGTCGCCCACAACGACGATCGAAACCTTAATTCCAGATGTCAAGGCAAACTGGGAAGCCTTAGAGCGGATGATTAGTGCTGGGCAGGAAGTCGTTTCACACAACATGGAGACGGTGCGTCCACTGTACCGAAAAGTACGTCCGCAAGCGAAATATGATAGAAGTCTGGAACAAATTCGTCGCACGAAGGAGTATGGTAAACGCACCAAATCTGGCATTATGGTCGGTGTTGGCGAGCGCGAAGAAGATGTATTTCAGTTGATGGATGACTTAGTAGAACACGGTTGCGATGTCTTGACGATTGGGCAATATTTGCAGCCGACGAAAATGCACTTAGAAGTCGCGGAGTTTGTGCATCCTGATCAGTTTGCGAAGTATAAAGAAGTTGGGTTGGCAAAAGGACTAGCGTTTGTGGAAAGTGGTCCGTTGGTGCGCTCGTCGTATCATGCAGAACGACATTTGTAACCAATGAATGAGGTCAGCTAAAGTTATTGAACAATGGGTATTCGTGGAAGCAAGTATATTAATCCATTGACGGATTTTGGATTCAAAAAGCTATTTGGTACAGAGCCGAACAAGGTGCTGCTGATCGACTTTTTGAACCATATTCTTCCTGATCGAAAGATAAAAGATCTTACTTATTCTTCTAATGAAAAACTGGGTTTGACAGAGATAGATCGGAAAGCGATATTTGATCTGTATTGCATAGGTGACAATGGAGAACGTTTCATCGTAGAGATGCAAAAGGCAAAGCAAAATTTTTTTAAAGATCGAAGCGTGTTCTATGCTTCTTTTCCTATTCAAGAACAAGCTAAAAAGAATGAATGGAATTATCGGCTAGATCCTGTGTATTCGGTGGCTATTTTAGATTTTATTTTTGATGAACATAAGGATAAGAATAGATTTTTCCACCTCGCTGAATTGAAAGACGAGGATGGTAACGTCTTTTTTGAAAAGCTAAAGTTTGTCTATATAGAACTTCCAAAGTTTAAAAAGCCCCCAGAAGAATTAGAGACACAGTTCGATAAGTGGATGTATGTATTTACTCATTTATCTCAGTTACAGGATCGACCTCCACAGTTACAAGAACGAGTCTTCAAAAAGCTATTTGAAGCAGCTGAAATAGCGAAATTCACGCCTGATGAGCGAGAAGCGTACGAGGAAAGCTTAAAGTATTACCGCGACCTTAAGAATGTAGTCGATACTTCACGAGAAGAAGGATTTAGTGATGGTGTTCAGCAGGGTATTGAGCAGGGTATTGAGCAAGGCATAGAACAAGGTATCGAGCAAGGTATCGAGCAAGGCATAGAACAAGGTATAGAATTAACGGCTAAGATGATGAAGGCAGAGGGTTTATCAAATGAACAAATCAATCGCATCACAGGACTTCCTATTGATAGAATAGAGCAGCTATAGATCTGACTTCTATTTATCAATTAATAGTTTCAGTTGTTGCATACTCACCTGATTCTGCGGCAAATAGAACGCCTCCATGATATCATTCTTCTCTTTAGGTGTCAAGTGAAAGGACATTGACGCTTCTTCATTTAGTTTTGAGGGTTCATAGATAAATGGAATGACAGACAGTTGTTCTTCACCTAGCAAAGCTTCCATGAAACTGATATACATATCATGTTCGTAATCTTGCAACTGAATCAGCTTACCAGCAATCCCTAAAGGATCGAGTAGCGATTTCAAAATACCATCTTGGTCGGTTTCTTCAATCTTTCGACTTTCACGTGGAATGACGCGTATATTGAGTAGTATAACGCCGCTTGTATTTTTCTTGATCCAATCTTGAAACACACGCACAAATCGTGCCGCCGTCTCCGTCCCAAAATTGTCTCGAAAACCAGCATCCATCACTTCTATGTCTGGACTAGTCGGCAAGGTCACACTAGGCAATATGTAAGGGTAAGTCGCATTCATACGCAAAGCCGTCAGAAAGCGTAAACTATCTGGCTGCTGCCGATGAAAAAAGCGTTGAAAATCAATCGCATCAATATCTACATCGTTGTCTGCACTAGCTGGTGCGGTCAGGTAAGACATCGGTTGTGCAGAAATAATGAGTCGGCGAGCATCATTCAAAATATAGGGCGTAATCACCATCGTCGGGATGCGTCCTTGTTGCTCTGGTAGTCGATAATCGCCTAATACCTTTTCTAGTCGTCCATGTGTATTTTCACTAAACTGCGATTCAAAAATATAGCCTCTATCCTTCGTGAATTTTTCATCCTTGACTAGAAACTCTCCTTTTGGAATAAAAAGGTCATTGGTCAGAATAGTGAAAGAAATAGAGTTCAATAAGTCTTTGGACACATCGGCGACGTGCACTTTATCGTACAATCCAACTGCTTCCCCTTCTTGCTGTCGCAGATAGAGTTCTCGAAAATAAGCCATGCCCATCATGCCTCCTGAAGCACCAGACATCAAAGCAGTATGTGCCATCAACTCACTTTGCGTTAAACTATCACTCATTCTCAATACTTGCATCGCCCAAGTCGCCGCTTTCAATCCTCCCCCACTCACACCAATCATGACCATTTTAGGTTTGGCTTCTCCTGTGCGTTGTTTCCAATTATTGAGGGTATTCAAAGTGTTCTGAATGTCTATATTTTGAATGCTATCGGAAAAGGCAGCTTCCATTTCTGCGTAGTTATAAGTGGGTTGATTTGCTGTGGTGTAGTCTAGTCCATATGCTTTGTTTTCGTGGTTGAGCCAGCCTTGTTTGGTCATAAAATTGAAGCCCATAAAAATAGCAATAAAGACAGGAAAGCTCCATCGATTGAACCAATAAATAATAGCCCCAATGATGGTTACAATGACGCAGGCAAACAACATGGTACTCGCTCCAGCAGGAATTCGGAAAGCAGGACGATCAATCATCAGTCCTAAACCTACCAAGATAAATAGACTTAATAATTGCACCGCCAGCGCGTTGCTGTGATTCTGTTTGAAGACGCGCTGCAAACTTTTTAGACTGTAATGTGCCACGCTGCGGACGCGACGCGGTGCTAATGATTCAGTTAGATAGTACCAGACTTTTCGTCCTTTTTTAGCGGCGCGAATATCTTCTAACGGAATGCCTCTACCTGGACCTAAAGTACGAATTCGATTGGGTGGACTAAATTCATCTCGATACTCTGCAAAGGCAAGAATATCTTTATTAGTGAAAGCAAAATAAGTAATCAAAGCTAAGACTAAAATAACTAAGCCCGACAAAAAGCCAGCTACATTGCTCAGCACTTCCACGAAATCGGTTTCTCCTTCTATCACCTCAAATCGGACATAATAGAATACAATCATGCCGATGAAGAAGAATGGAATGATGAAATTATTGATGCAAAACTTAGTAAAAGGGCGAGACAACGAAGCCAGAAATGGAAAGCGATGTGCGGAAATCAAATAAGTTGTCATGTTCCACGTCATGATGAGACCTGCCAAACCGACACCTAAAAAAAAGAAGCTCCAGAAGTTAACTTCCCCCAAGTATTCTGGTGTCCAAAATAGATACTTTGCCCCGTACATAGTTGCTGTCGTATCCGTGATGAAACTGCCCAACAAGACCCAAATAGCTGTCAATAATAGATGATACTTAACGTGCGCGACCAACAGCTGAATGGGAAAAGAAAACCAAATGTTTTGGATGTGTCGCTTCATATGAGTAGTGGACTTTAGGTAGTAGACGCTAGATGTTAGACTGCTAACCTTCTAGCATCAAGTCTAATAACTTCACTCATCTACTTAGTTGGAGTTATCGCTTACCTAACAACAGATCACTATACGACTGTTTAATTAGGTCTTCACTTTTGATGTCTAAGTAGTCCATATAAAAGTAACACTGCTCTTGCAATTCCGCTTCACTGAATTTATTCTGCTTGTTGATGACTTCGATCTCTACAAATTCGCCTAATGCGTCGACTTTATCTAAGTGAAACTTGATGTGGTCAATGAAATAGATACGTCTTTGCTTATCAACGACGACCAGCTGTTCCAGCGCATGATCTAAGGTAGCTTTTAGTGAGTCATCATCGTCGGGATGATATAAATTAACGATGGAAGCACCTGGCTCGGCTTGATCAGGTCGGTCGTAGTGAATCAGCGTTTTTTCGATATTGCCTTGTCGTAGTTTGAGGCGTCCTTTTGGTACTCGATAGTACGTATCTGTTTGATGGTCTACGCCTTTGAAATCTGCGCCTTTTGCTAGTAGTTTTTGATGTAGCGTTTCTATATTCTTGCAACGCGCTTTGATTTCGATATTGAGATGTTGGCTCATACTGAGTTTTTGATTTTGAGTACGTTGACAGCAAATAGATTAGACGTTTTTAGAGATAGCTCTCACTCATGTATTTATTATATGTCCCGATGCTCGATAGCTATTGGCATCTAGAATGAAACATATAAGACATATAAGATCATATAAGGCTATATAAGTATTTGATTTTCAAGAACTTATAACAAACGACCTTTACTTAAACCTATTGACCATGTCTCACAATCTCACCTCTCACCTCTCACCTCTCACCTCTCACCTCTCACCTCTAATTAATTCC
>CAYLPW010000105.1:10145-16493 GCA_964385665.1 uncultured Saprospiraceae bacterium | reverse complement strand
AGGAAAAGTAGTAACGGATTATTTTAACCGAAACGCGGCTAAAACTCACTGGAAAATAGCAAATTTTAGAGTAGAGAACCTTATAAATTACATGAAGGAGTTCTATGTAGTATATAAAAATCAAAATCCACCTTGGTTCGTCATAAACATTAGTAGAGGATTATACATAGATTTGCAGATCGTCCATTCATCAGTCATAAAGGATAGACATAACATAGAAAAGGAAAATTATGATATAGGATTTACCATTCATCTTCCAGTTAATAGAGACTCCGAAAAGGACTTGAGGGAACTCGAAATTTTTAAATCTACCTCTTATTTTTCTACATTTACCTACAATACAGATGATGGAATGGAAGCATATGTTCTAAATTGTGAGACTGATTTTGACTTATTAGATACTATAATGCAGAAAGTATTGGTTGATTTAAAAGGGTATCAACAAGAAGATCGAATAGCAGTCACTCACTTTTTTGCCTAGCTACGTTTTTCGCAAAGTAGTATTCAATAGACGTTAGCAAGTCTGACGTCTATCCCGAAAGCTTTCGGGATTAAAGAAAAAATAAATTATACACTATGGCTTATCACCGAATAGCGATTATTTGGCTGTTTTGTTGTAGTTCACTCATTGGGTGGGCACAACAGACTACCGTTTTTACCGAAGCAAACTACGCCTTCAAAAAAGGATTAGCCCTCTTTGACAAAGGTGTTTATGGGGTCGCACAAACCCACTTCGAAGAGGCAATCCAATTATTGCAACCCGTCAACGAAGAGCAATCTGAAGTCTTGCGCACCAAAGCAAAACTCTATCGCGCACGTGCTGCTGTCCGTCAAAATCTGCCTGACGGCGAACGATTGATGCTGGATTTCATTCGAGAAACACGTCCCGATCCTGCCTCCACTCAGGCACTAGTAGAACTTGCTAATTATTACTTCAACAATCGAGAATACGACAAAGCCATTGAGTATTTTGACGATTTGGATCTGAATACTATTAACTCGCGCGATCGTAGTGAAGCTTCCTTCAAAAAAGGCTACGCATACTTTGCACAAAAAGATTTTGCGAAAGCACGTGGAGCATTGATGCCGATCCGAAATACAGAAAACGAGTATTACTACCCAACAAACTACTATCTGGGACTTATTAATTTTTTCGATGGCAACTACAATGCAGCGATCTCTAACTTCCGCGTCGTTGAGCGTTCTAATGTCCGAAAATACAAGTCTGTCCTCCCCTACTACTTATCGCAAATCTACTTCGCCGAAGGTCGCTATGATGAATTGCTGGATTATGCCATTCCAAAACTAACAGAGGGCAATACCCGCAACCTGAAAGAAATTTATCAGTTGGTGGGTCAAGCCTACTTCGAGAAGGGTCAATATGCGAACGCTCTACCCTATTTTGAGTACTATGCGGAGCGATCCAGCAAAATGCGCGAAGAGGAATTTTATCAGCTAGGGTATGTGTATATGGAAGGACAACAACCACGTAAAGCCATTTCGTACTTTGAGGAGCTAACCAATGTAGATAGTGAGCTGGGACAGAATGCACTGTATAATTTGGGGCGTTTGTATATACAAATTGGCGACAAGCAGTCCGCACGAAACGATTTTGCGAGAGCTAGTCGCTTGAACTACGACCCAACTATTCAAGATGAAGCTTTATTTAATTATGCCAAGCTATCCTACGAGTTGAAGTACGACCAAGATGCCATTACTGCCTTGCAAAGTATTACGCCAAGTTCGCGCTATTTTACAGAAGCGCAAACTTTGATGAGCGACATTTTCTTGGATACGCGTGATTACGAACGTGCTTTGGCGATCATGAAAACGCTGCCACAACCCCTGACTCCTGACTTGCGAGAAGCCTATCAGCGCGTGAACTACTTCCGTGGTGTTCAACTGTACCAACAAAATCAGGTACAGCAAGCTAAGCCGTTCTTCTTTGAGGCGATTAATACACCTATTGATCCAGAAACGAAAGCATTGGCATTGTACTGGCTGGGTGATATTGCACACAGAGAGGAAAACTATACAGAAAGTAGTCGATACTTGAATCAGTTTTTGACCTTGGCGCGTACGTTCCGCAATCTACCAGATGAATCGTCTTTGGCAACTGCTAATTACATTCAAGGTTACAACTACTTGAAGGAAGAAAATTATAACGCGGCATTAGGTTATTTTCAAGAAACAATTGCTGACATCAACCGAAACGTTTACATCACGGACGGGCGTGTCAAAAACGATATTCGTGGCGATGCGACCTTACGTGCTGGTGATGCTTTATTTAAGCGCAATCAATACGATCAAGCCTTACGCTACTACAATGAAGCAGTCAATAAGCAATACAAAGGATTTGTGTATGCGTTGTATCAAAAAGCGATTATTGAAGGTTTACAGGGTAGTGTGACCGATCAGATTTTGTCATTGGAGCGATTGGTGGATAACTATCCGCGTTCGCCTTTTGCGGATGATGCCTTGTTGCAATTGGGCATTACGTATCAAGAAATTGGGCAGTTGAGTCGAGCGCAAGCTCCTCTAGAACGACTGGTCCGCGACTACAAATCGCGTTCTAATTTAATCAATCAAGCCTTAATTCAGTTAGGATTAGTGACGTATAACTTGAACAATTCCGAAGAAGCCGTCAACTACTACAAGCAAGTTTTTACGAACAATCCAGAACCTAGCGAAGCCCAAACTGCCCTCAAAGCATTGGAAGAAATCTATGTCAATGACATGGGGAATGCAGATGCTTATTTTGCTTTTTTAAAGACTATTCCAGGCTATGATGTTGGCACCATGGGACGCGATTCGATCAACTTCCGCGCGGCAGAAGCACAGTTTGAAATTGGGAACTACAACAAGGCAATCGAAAACTATACGAACTACATCGGTAAGTTTCCAAATGGCAGCAATGTTCTACTAGCACACTATCGCAGAGGTGATGCCTACAGTGCCCTGAAGCGTTACAGTCCAGCCTTGAATGACTATCAATATGTGGTGCGTCGAGGACCGAGTCGCTACTACCTAAAAGCACTAGAGAAAGCAGCGATCATCGCGTACAATCACGAACAGAACTTCCAACAGTCCTACGAATTGTATAGCGCATTGGAACAAGCTGCGGATAACAATGATTTGCAATTGGAAGCTCAATTGGGTGTTATGCGTAGTGCGTATCGCGCCAACTTGACGGACGAAGTGTATGAGATTTCGCGCCGGGTAGCCGAAAATCCATTAGCGTCACAAGCGCAAGTCGCTTCTGCTAATTTCTACTACGGCAAGATTTCGTTTGATCGAAAAGACTACAACAATGCGCTGAGTGCCTTGAATCAAGTTATCGCCTTGAGTGACAATGAGCAGACAGCGGAAGCACGTTATTTGGTTGCTTACATCTACTATGTACAGCGCGACTTGGAGCGGGCGGAAGAAATCACCATTAATGCCAATCGAGAGAGTTCTAGTTATCCATTTTGGGTAGCAAAAAGTGTCATTTTGTTGAGTGATATTTTAGCGGAAAAAGGAGATGTATTGAATGCGCAAGCGGTCTTGGAAGCTCTATTGGAGAACTATGACGAAGATGCCGAACTGGTACAAACCGCACGTGACAAACTACAGCAATTAAACCGCCGCATCAACTCAGAGAGTCGGATCGATAATTCAGCAGATAGCTTTTTTGATGATGGAACGGGAGGTTGATGAGCTATTAGCTGTTGGCTATTAGCTATTAGCTTGTTCAGCGTTTATCATCATTTCTGCTGAATCGAATTTTTGTTTAAATAACTCATCTATCTGAGTAAAAACTCGCTCATTCCGCTTTATAAGTTGTACTGGCTAATAGCTAATTGCTAGTGGCTAAAAGCTTAAAAAAAAAACAATGACAACCAAACATATCTTTTTAACCATACTCGCATTCACGCTGTCCCTCTTTACTCTGCAAGCGCAAGATGATGGACTGGAGTCTGGTTCTGTCGAAGTTATTCGTAGCTTCGATGCGCGCCTATTGGATAGTGAAAAAATTAATCTAGCACCTAGTTTACCAGATGTCGATACAACCAGTCAGCGACAACGCTACAATGTGCCGCTCAAGACGTTGAGTATCAAATATCCGCCGCCACGTATTCGACCGTTGGCAATTGGGAGCGATCAGGAAGAGGCAGTTTATAACGGCTACGTAAAAGCTGGTGGCGGTTTCCCAAATTCTTTTTTAGGAGAAGGTGCCTATCGAGTGTTCATTCAGGATCAGCTTGATCTCGGAATCAATCTGCGCCATCATTCAGCAAATAACTCGAACAATATAGAGAATCAACGTTTTGCCAATAATGCAGCGGCAGTGGATGCTACCTATTACACACCGCAGGGTGTAGCTGTGGGTGCAAATCTAGGATATACGCAAAATAACGTTTTCTATTATGGATACAATCAAGTGGAAGGCATCACGATCCCCGATTCTATCGTAGAACCATCGGATGTAAAACAACGATTTTCGATTCTTGATTTTGGAGCAGAGATATTCAACGGCACTCGCACGCAAGCGGATTTTAACTACAAAGCTGGTATTGATTTTTACAGTATGGGCGATGCTTCGCCAGCTAGTGAGACTGGCTTTGACTTACAAATTACTGGCGAAAAATGGTTTCAAGAAAAGTTTCCATTGCGCGTAACTTTGCGAACAGATTTTACAAATTATTCGGTGACGTCGGACAGTTCACAGCGACTAAATAACTTCTTCCTACAACCTAATTTCACTTACAGTACTGACCTATTCAAAATACGTGCTGGAGTAAATCTAGCATCTAGTGACGATGTCTTTTCATTGTTTCCTGATCTAGAAATCAGTGCAAATGTGATTCCTGGCTTAATAACCATTTTTGCAGGAGCTGAGGGAGATTTGACCAAAAACAATTTCCGTACGCTGACGAACTACAATCCATTCTTGCAGTCTGGCGTAGACATTCGCAACACACGCTACAATCGCTACTTCATCGGGGCAAAAGGAAATGTTCAAGGGATTTCGTATCAAGGAGAGTTTAACTACAAAGGAACGGAAGATTTGGCTTTGTTTTTGGATGTCGTAGAGCAAGGCAATGTTGTCGATCTTTACAAATTTAGAGCCTTATACGATGATGTCAACATTATCAATATCAAAGCCAGCGTAGAGGCAGATATTCAGGAATTTAAAGTAGCTGGTACGCTGAGCCAAAATTTCTTTGATATGACCAACGAAGAAGAAGCGTGGCACTTGCCTGCGTTGGAAGTCAATGCAAGCGTGCAGTACACGACGCTCGAAGACAAGCTGCAATTGAAAGGAGAATTATTCTTGCAAAACGCTGTACCATACATCAATGAACTGGGAGAAACAGATAATTTGGAAGCCCTTTTTGATATCAATTTAAGTGCCGAATATTACTTTACTGATAACTTTGGTGGCTTTCTCAACCTGTATAACATCGCCAATAATCAGCGTGAGCGTTGGTTTCGCTACCCAATTTATGGGCTGAATGTATTGGCTGGGGTGTCGTTGCGGTTTTAGAAAGACATCATTTTTATTTAAAAATGGGTAATTGCTGGAAGGTGGTTGCCCATTTGCTGTTTTGGGTAGCCAACAAAGTATTCTTCGAGTGATTAGTTTAGAGCTTGTTAAGAAGTGGAATAAAATTGGGCAACTCAACGTTGTGTAGAGCGTAAAAACCTCTGTACGAAATTGAGTGATCCATCTTGAAGATATACATACCATTCCTAATTCTGTTGAGCGTCTTCGGCGTGCTAGGCAAGCGGGACTTAATAGCTCAAACTTGTGGCTGCGTCGGTTGTCCAGCAGTCATTCCGATCAGCAACAGTTCTTTCACCTTAGACTATCCAGTACAAGGATTGGTCAACGATGATCTGTCCAGTCCTGGTCAGTGCGTGGCATCCGTTAATATCAACTTTTTACACAATCGCCTTCAAAATTTAGTCATTGAACTCATTTCTCCCTCTGGTCAACGCATTCCGTTAGTCGGTCCTTATCAAGCATTTGGAGGAAGTTTGGGTGGCACGATTGGTTCTTCTTGGAATGTCGATTTTGTGCGCTGTTTTCCAGAGGATGTTGCTGCGCCTCACCCTGGCACTATGGAAGTTTGGAATAATTTAGACCCGTTTTGGAATGGATTTGGGGCTATGTTCGTTGGAAGTTATTACCCCACAGGAAATCGGTGTTTGAGTGAGTTAACTGGCAGCGCGAATGGAACGTGGCAGTTGTATGTCGAGAATTTTGAGTTTCCACCACCTGCTGGCGATGGCTCGCTGGTCGATTTTAGTATTGAATTTTGTGATGAAACTGGGCTGAATTGTTGTGGGGCGGATGCTGGA
>CAYLPW010000105.1:0-10045 GCA_964385665.1 uncultured Saprospiraceae bacterium | reverse complement strand
ACGTCTGGCAACTATGAAGCGACATTCACTAACGAAACTGGTTGCGATAGTCTTGTGCTGCTGGAGTTAACGATCAGCGATGCAATCCGAACCATCCTACCTCCACAATCCATTTGCACAGGTTCTTCTTTTGATTTTAATGGACAAAATTTGACCGAAGCTGGCATGTACGAAGCGAATTTGACCAGTGAAAGTGGCTGTGATAGTATTGTGGTATTGGAGCTAATCATCGAAAGTGAAATCCAAACTACTCTACCTACTCAAATCATCTGTACAGGATCGTCTTTTAACTTCAATGGTCAAATATTAACCGAAACTGGGACTTACCAAAACCTACTGACAAGCGAAAATGGTTGTGATAGTACAGTAATTTTGGGACTAATTGTCGAAAATGAAATTCGGGATACTTTGCCTACTCAAACTATTTGCCCAGGTTCTTCTTTCGATTTTAACGGACAATTACTGACAGAAGGTGGTACGTATGAAGCGAATTTGACTAGTGAAAACGGCTGTGATAGTACCGTCGTTTTAGAACTAACCGTTGAAGATGAAATCCGAACCACCTTACCTCCACAATCCATTTGTACGGGTGCTTCTTTTGACTTTGATGGACGAAGTTTGACTGAAGCTGGTACATATGAAGCAATGCTGATCAGCGAAAACGGCTGCGATAGTATCGTCGTACTAAATCTGAGTATTGAAGATGAAATCCGAACCACTTTACCTACTCAAGCGATCTGCCCCGAAGATGATTTTGAGTTCAACGGGCTTACCTTAACCGAATCTGGCGTGTATAGTGATACGTTGCAAACCGTGGCGGGCTGTGATAGTATTATTGTGCAAGAGTTGATACTAAATCAGCCGTCCAATCGACTTCGATTCGACTATTCAGTTTGTCCTGGTGATTCTGCTTTTATTGTCGGCGAGTGGCGATATACTTCTGATACGATTATAGAATATCGTCCTCCTTTTGACCCTGATGCTACTTGTGGAGTTGAGGTCTTACATATTTTGGAAATTTCTAGTTTCCGATTGGATACGACCGCTGCTGCTATTTGCGAAGGAAGCAACTTCAGTTTGTATGGACAAACCTTTACCGATGCAGATATCTACCGTGTAGTTAGCGGTCCTGAGTTTGGTTGTGATAGCGTCATCACGACCTTGAACTTGGAGGTTATTCCATCTACTATTACTAGCTCCATCACCGAAACCATCTGTCAGACAGATATTTACAATTTTGGCGATCAAATACTCACTACTGCTGGCGTTTACTACGATACGTTGAGTGCAGGCGAAGGTTGTGCAATTACAGAACTAACCTTAACAGTCAGTAGTGATACCACTCGATTAGCTCAAGAAATTTGCAACGGAGAAGTTTTTGACTTCAATGGACGAGCGTTGACTGAAGCAGGTATTTATGTTGAAATGCTGTCGACGGTTACCAATTGTGACAGTATTATAGTATTAGACCTGGCTGTGGTGGATGAAATTACCACCAATCTATCAGCAACTATTTGTAACGGAGCAACTTTTGACTTCAACGGACGCTTACTAACCACTGCTGACCGCTATCGCGATACCCTACAAAGTGCAAGCAGTTGTGATAGTATTGTTATTTTGGAACTGAACGTCAACCCAGAAATTGAAACGTTTGTAACACAGACTATTTGCGCTAACGATAGCTTTGACTTCAACGGTCAACTGCTCACCACCACTGGCACTTACCGCGATACTTTACAAAGTGCGAGCAGCTGCGACAGTATTATTGTATTAGAGCTAAACATCAACACCGAAATCGAAACAGTACTAGCTCAAACCATTTGTTCCAACAGTAGCTTTGACTTCAATGGACAAATTCTTACTTCGGCTGGCACTTACCGTGATACGCTACAAAGTGTTAGCAGTTGTGATAGCATCATCGTATTGAACTTGACTGTCGATGATCAGATAGCGACTAGCCTTACTCGACGCATCTGTTCAGGTACTAACTTCGACTTCAACGGTCAATTACTGACTTTAGCTGGCATCTATCGTGACACGTTTGAGTCAGTTTCGGGCTGCGATAGCATTGTTTTGCTAGACTTAGAAATAGAGGATATAAGTGCGAGTATTCAAGCCAACGGAACCAACCTAGGCTGTGATCTTTCTCAAATCACGCTGGAAGCGACTGCGAATGTTGCCATTGAAACTATTATATGGTCGGATGGCATTTCGCAATTGGGAGGAGAACAGGAACTAACTATTACCGAAGCTGGCACTTACTTTTTGGTAGTGAACAGTCTCACGGGCTGTTTAGACACTACCCAAATTACTATCCGTGCAGACTCTAGTGCCATCAATCAAGTCGATCTGACTATTCAACAGCCAAATTGTGAAGGAGCGGACATTGGTGGTTTACGAATTGGTGCTATTGAGGGTGGAATTGAGCCTTACGTTTATGCTTTAGATGATCGACCATTTTCTACTAATCCTTCTTTCAATAATTTAACCATTGGTACTTATACCATACGTGTACAAGATGCGCAAGGATGTGAGTGGGATAGCTTAATTGTTATCGACCCTCCTTTCGATTTGACAGTAACGCTGGGAGATGATTTGGTAGTAACAGCTGGTACGGAAGTGACGTTAAGTGCATTTACTAATCGAAATCCGATCATTATTCAGTGGTTAGTTGTGGGCAAGGATAGTCTAAGTTGTACCGATTGTTTGACACCTACCGTACGTGCGACGGAAAACGCGATCTATCAAATTCAAGTGGAAGACGAAAATGGTTGCACGGCGCAAGATCAACTGGAGATTTTTATAGAAGTGAAAGACGGCATTTATATTCCA
Source organism: uncultured Saprospiraceae bacterium (assembly GCA_964385665.1). Taxonomy (GTDB): domain Bacteria; phylum Bacteroidota; class Bacteroidia; order Chitinophagales; family Saprospiraceae; genus JAAUTG01. Next base: position 7,213 of record CAYLPW010000105.1, on the reverse strand, counting down.
AATATTTTCTCTCCAAATGGTGATAATATTAATGATTACTTCTATGCGCAAATTGTCGATCCGCGTGTGGAGTCTATTGATTTCTTACAGATTTACGACCGTTGGGGAGACTTAGTATTTGAGCAAACAAATGTAGAACCCAACAATCCATTGTCAGGCTGGGATGGTCGCACTACCAATGGTTTCACGGTCAATACGAACGTATTCATCTACTCTATTAAGGTCAATTACGTTGATGGAACGAGCGAACTATTGCAAGGAGACGTAACGAGACTAGGGGAATAAATAACTCATTTACAACTCATAGCTTTCTTCCTTTTGCAGGCGTTCATATACTGCTTTTACTTCTTCTAGCACAGTGGGCATGGCATCATTGAGTTGGGTCAATAGCTGACTGATCTGCTCTAAAGGCTGACTCGTCTTTATGTCCTCTACTAGTTGATGGTTAGCTAATATCAAGGTATCATTTCCGACAAAAGAGAGCGTCGTTTTCATTTTGTGACTCAGCCGCCTCAGTAGATACCAATCTTTCATCTCAAAAGCTGTGTTCATTCGTTGCAGTTGCGCTGGAATTTCGTCCAACAGCATAAACAGCATCAGTTTTTGCATAGGTACATCCCCATCTGCCATGAGCATCAGGTAGCTCAAATTAATGTGCTGCGTAACAACGGGAGATTCGTTCATGGAAAGGAGAATTACATCACTTGTTAAATGCTCAACCAAAAGTTTACATAGAGTATACTCTTTCGGTTTGTTTACTTTACGTAGCGAATTCCTTTACGTTGCAAGAACACGTCCAATTGTACAAATAGATAAGAAAAAATTAGAAGCAGGTAACACGAGCGGTCTACTCGACTTGTGAATCTTTCACGCGTGGCAGGAAATTGAAAGTAGCACCCAACTCGCTTAGCACAAAAAAGCAAATATCCTCTGGATGCGTGTTGTACAATTCCCGAAAATCGTCAATCTTATCCGCCGCAATTAAGTTTTTTGTCGCAAACTCTTCCAAGGACGACAAATTGATACTCCAGTTGCCGACTACTTTCTCCCGTTCAAAGATTGGAATACCAATATCAGTGGTAATTTGATGAGCTACAAATATTGGATAATTGGAGACGCCTTCATTCACTACTGTTTCTGCTGCTTTCGTCAAACTAGGCAAATAAGTGGATAGTTCCTGTTCTAAAAATCGTTGCTTTATTTTGCTCATTTTTCCATTTTTGGTTGTCCTTCAAAACAACTCGTAACGATTAGATAAGTTTGATTGAGGTGTGAGCAAAATGATTCGCTAGCCGTCCAACTAGACATAGATTTGATGGCTACAATTGAAATAAATCAATAGCTTTGTCACTTACGATTTATTCAACTATGACTGCACAAGAAATATTAGCTTCCCTAGTTAGCTTCCCCACAATCACGCACAATAGCAATTTAGACCTCATTCATTGGGTGCGTGATTACTTAGAAAAGTATGGTATCACCTGCCATTTAATGCCTAACGAAGATCAAACGAAATCAGCCTTACATTGCCGAATTGGTCCAGCAGTAGATGGAGGTTACATCCTATCTGGACATACTGATGTTGTTCCTGTGGAAGGACAAAACTGGACGAGTGACCCATTCGTTATGACTGATAAAAATGATGGTAAGCTATATGGTCGTGGCACTTGTGATATGAAAGGATTCATCGCTTGTTGTCTAGCAGCCGTGCCAGATATGGTGAGTGCTTCCTTAAATGTTCCTATTTATTTTGCCTTTTCGTACGATGAAGAAATTGGTTGTTTAGGTGGTCCACCACTCATTGAGCATATTCAGAAAACTTATCAAGAACAAGCTGCTTATGCGATCATCGGAGAGCCGTCCATGTTATTACCGACTATTGGGCAGAAAGGAATCTTCGTAGCGGATACGTATGTAAATGGTTCGGCAGGTCATAGTAGCCGTATTCGAGAAGAAGTCAGTGCAGTGCACGAGTCGGCTCGCTTAATTTTGTGGTTAGAAGACAAAATGAACACATTAATTGAGCAAGGACATATTGATGAGCGATTTGAGCCACCACACAGCACACTACACGTCGGTAAAGTCAATGGTGGGGTTATTTTTAATATCGTGGCTGACCAAGCGAGTTTTCAATGGGATATGCGCAATATTCCACAGGACAATATTGACGATTTGATTGAAGAATTTTACGCTTACTGCAAGGAGCGAGAAGCAATTTGCCGCCAGCGGTTTCCAGATTTCAGTATTCGACATGAGCCATTTCATCCTCCTGTTCCTGCATTGAATACTAACGCCAATCAGCCTCTTGTTCAGCTTATGCAAAGACTGACCAAGCAAACACAACTTGACGCTGTTTCCTACGCTGCCGAAGCTGGACAATTTGCGGATGCAGGCTACGAAACCATCATTTGTGGACCTGGTTCTATCGCACAAGCACACAGAGCAAATGAATTTATTAGTAAAGAGCAGTTGAAAGAAGGGGTAGCGGTTATTCAACGACTGGTGAAGCATCTTTCTGCCGACAACTAATATTTTCTATCCTTTCATTCATCTACACGCCTCCCCTATTAGCAGAACAAACTTCTCAGTGGTGGAAATAAGTTATAGTTTGCTAAAAATGAGGTAGTTACTGAACTATCAATACGAGGAAATGGTACTCCATTTCTAGAAGACAACATATTCATCTATTCAATCGAAAATTCAATCATTATATGAAACAATTTTGTTTATTTTTATTTGCCATCGCTTTATTTAGCGTTGACATAAGTGCACAAGAAAGCGTAGCCCTCCTCAAAACTGGCGCACACAAGTATACGACGACTATGAATCAAGGCGGTCGAGAAATGGTCTTTGATGTAGAACGTAGTGTAATGGAAGAAGATGGTCAACTGGTTATCATCGATAAGACAGCAACGCCATTTGGAAACAGTGAGAATGTTTCTCGTATCAATTTAGAAGATAATCTAACAGTTTCTCAATCTTCTACTGGATTTATGACTTCGAGCATTGATTATACTGGAGAAAAGATTACTGGAGAAACCGCTGATATGCGAGGTACAAAAACGCCTATCGACGTAGAAAAGGATGGCATCGTATATGGTGGAGGTAGTGCCATTGAACCCGTTTTGGCTGCTTTGCCAATGGAAATTGGCTACGAAACAGATATGAAGACGTTCAGTACCTTCCAGATGAACGTAACAGATATGAAAGTGAAAGTTGCCGCGCAAGAAGAAATCACCGTTGCAGGTGGTACTTTTGACGCCTATCGTTTAGATATTTCTGTTCCTGATTTTGAGGACTACCAACAGTCCATTTGGGTGACTGTCGCTGAACCAAGAATGATGCTCAAGACCACATTGGAACTTCCTCAAATGCAAATGGCAACGGAGTACGCTGGCGAGGGCAAAACGAAAGAGAAAAAAAAAAAGAAGGACAAGAAAAAGAACTAAGGAATGGAAACAAAATAACTGCTAAATCTTGACTTGCTCTTTTTCCTGTTCTCTGCGTTAAAAAGCCTCGCCGTAGCTATCCCGATAGCTATCGGGATGCCTACGTTTTTTGCCTTGATAACAGAAAAAATACCTGCGTCAATCTATTAGCGTTTATTTAATTTTCATTCCTAATCACTTTTTCGTCCTACAGTAGGTAAAGTATAGCTGCCGTAGTTATCGGCAGTTATGCTTTCCAATAGGTCTTCGCTACCGCCACTGCTTTCTCCGCGCGACACAGTTGATGCAAGTACGTATTTTCTGCTACCTGTTGCGCTTCTCCTTGCAGGTCATCTTTCCATTTCGCTTCTGACTTAAATTGCATCTCTAAGCGTTTCAGTTGATGGGTCGCCAATTTCTCATCTATCGTCTCTAGTATCCAACGTACATAATTAACGTTGTTTGCGTGTCCATTAAAATCTAGGTCGTGCCAGTCAACTCGAAATGCTTTTCGCGCATCTATTTGCTCTAAGGCTGGTATTTTCAAACGAGCGCGTGCGAAACAATTTTTTTCCGCTGGTATATCTGATTCCAACTGGCGGATAAAGTCAGGAATGCTGGACATGCGTCGCGTTTCGGTATTCATCAGTAGCCAAGCGGAGGCAGCGGAAAACACCAATTCGCCATTGTCATCTACCGCTTCATAATCTCGATAGGTAAAGACGCGTTCAAATCCTGCTGGCTGTGTTCTAATATGAATCTGTTCTCCCATCTGCGGAAAACGTTTGAAATCGACATAGAAGTTAGTCAATACCCAAGCTAGATGTTGGGGTTCTAAATCCCAGACAGAGATTTTTAGTCGGATGACGTTCTGCATGGCGGCATCGTGCATCATAGCAAGCAGTGCCGTGGGTGTCGCTTGCTTACGATGATCGATGTCGTACGTCTTGATGTGGTAGGAAACTTCTTCGCCAATAGTCGTCAATGGGAGCATAGTGAGCTGGTGTTTATTAGCTCACAAAATAGACTATTCTTATAAAGTGGAAGAAATTAAAGAAGAGAAAAAGTCGGCTCCTGCTGTTGTTAGTATTTCAATGAGAGTAAAGGAGGAGCCGACTAAAAGCGTGTATTCATTTTCATTACGTATTCCCAAAACGATAGTGCTGTCACATTCGCTGCTAACTACGTAATTCTTTTTCACATTTTTTAAGCCGCTATACGTAACTCTTTGGATAGCAATTTAATAGCTCGATCTAAAAAATTTGGGATGACTGTATTATGTGTCAGTTCTATACGACCTGGCATCTTTAAATCACGAAGAATACTGGCATACTTCTGTCGTCCATGATTCTTGATAATTTCTTGCTTTAGTTCTTCTCCTTGAAAATGCTCCAACATCCCTTCCGAATCCGCTTCTGGATGAAACTGCACACCAATTAGTTCATCAGAAAAGCGCACTGCCATCACTGCTCGTTCCAAATCAACATGCGGACGTTCCGTTTCTACTGCTAAAATAGAAGCCCCCATCTCCTCAAAACGATCATCATCAGGTTGTATCACTTGCCAACGTCGAAAGTCTGCTGCATAAAACGGATTTTCTAATCCATCAAAAACCACATCTTTGCTACCTTCAGCAGTCTGATACACTGGAAACGTTCCAAAAGACATACTCTTTCTAGGCAGTACGCTTCCTAACTGAAAGTGCGCGCAAGCCATCTGAAAAGAATGACAAATGAAAAAAACATGTTTTTTCTGTTTAGTAGTCGATTTATTCCAAGACCAAATATTCGCCAACCAAGCAGAATATCGTTGCTCCCAACCATCTACACCTTCTCCATTGATTGGACTTCCTGGTCCACCAGAAGAAATATAGATGTCGTACGAAATATCTGGTAATTCTCCTTTACCGCGTACATCAAATAACTGCCATTCTACCTGATCTTGGTAGCTATTGACAATTTCTTTGATGCACTCCATTCCTTTATTTTTCGTCCCGTTATACAGGTCGAGTATGGCTAGTTTTAATTTCATGTTGCTTTCTCTATAATAATGTGATAGTACACTGTAACGACCCAACTTGTTTGGTACGTTCAACCTGCTAAACAAGTTTAGCGGTTACAGTATAACAGTCATTGATTGTGTAAAAGGTTGATACGTAGCTCTTTTTCCTATCGTTGATGCTACTATAATGAAAAAGCGAGAAAACCGTTTAGGTTCCCTCGCTTTGTCGTTTTAAGTAATCTTTATTAAATGTCTTTCTATTGCAACGGCTGTCCTTGAGCAGCCGATTTAATGAAATGCCCCCAAGTCAAATTATCCTTTCCTGCTTCTTGCTGTTGCGCCCGTTCGATCGCATAGTTAGCAGCCGTTTCCACGATCCAGTCAAAGTTTTCTTGTCCCACCGAATGAATGTCTGCGTCTGGTGCTGGATTGCAAAAGTCGATGGCATACGGTACGCCATCGCGTACTGCAAACTCTACGGTATTGAAATCATAACCTAAACCATTACAAATTTTTAGCACTAACTCTTCCATTTGATCTGTCAGCGACTGTGGAATATCAAAGTGCGCCGCATAACGTAAATGATGTGGGTTACGTGGTTCATATGGCATAATGCGAACGTGTTTACCACCCACGCCATAGCAACGGAAGTAAGAAGTAAAATCTATATTTTCTTGCAACATCATCACTAACTGCCCAGTCTCGTCGTAGGACTTAAACAACTCCTCGGGATTGTGGACTTTGTATACATTTTTCCAACCACCGCCTGCAAATGGCTTCATGAATGCTGGAAAACCAATGTATTCAAAAATACTGTCCCAATCCATCATCTCCATATTCATGAACGACTCGGCGGACGTGTCATCTGGACGTTGCTTGGATGGCAACAAAACCGTATTGGGAACAGGCACATCTATGTTGACGGCTAGTGCATTATTGAAAAATTTCTCATCCGCACTCCACCAAAATGGATTATTGATAACCGCTGCACCTCCTATAGCAGCATTCTTCAAATACGCTCTATAGAAAGGAACATCTTGCGAGATACGGTCAATGATAACGGCGTATTCCGAAGGCGCACCTTGCACCACCTTATCTATTTTAACAGATTCTGCGCGGATACCGTCTATATTTTTAGAATTGACACGGTCAATGAAAGCACCAGGAAATGTACGTTCCTGTCCGTAGAGTATTCCAATCTTCTTCATTTAGCTATTGTGTTTAAGGTGTTGAATATGAGAACTGTCGCCTTTTCGTAGTCAACAAAGGTAGAAGCTATTTCAATAAATTCGGTCAAAGTCTTCGATAATTTGAACAACGAGTTCCAAATCTCTATAAAAGTCCCGTATCAGTTCAAAGCTACTGTTCGGTTTGAATAAATAAGGTTCTAAGAAGTTGTCTGGTTCGGTGATGAAAATGTACACTTCTTGATTGACGATAGAAATGAACAATTCTTTCTTGTACTCTTCTACATAATTAGCGATTAGTTGCTGCAAGGAAACCGTTAGCAAGTCTCGTGTCGGAATGACCTCATTCTCTTCCTGTTCCACAAACTCCTCAAAAAGTATGTCTTGAGGAGCGTCATTCGCATAGACATCAAAGCGATTCGCGAAAGGTGCATCATGGGGATTGCGCATCAAATTCTCGCCACCCTCGTCTAGTATTCGCTTGATACTTCCTTCTAGCTGTTGTCGCCGCTCTTTGGGTAAAATGAGTAGCGTTCCTTGCGCACGTTCTTGTTGCAATTGTAGTTTAGTGCGGACGAAAATCCCTTTAAACACTTC
>CAYLPW010000104.1:0-16499 GCA_964385665.1 uncultured Saprospiraceae bacterium | reverse complement strand
CATCATCACTTTATCGGCATACAAAGTTTCGTTTCCTTTAATGATGATTTTCCAAGAATGACCAGCTTCTTTCGGTGGAATAATTTGATCCACACGCGTTGAAGTATAGACTTGTACACCTGCTTTTTTCGCCCCAAACCACAAACAATCAATGATACTTTGTGAGGAATCGGAGACTGGAAACATACGCCCGTCCTCTTCTACTTTTGTTTCCACTCCTCGACTTTCAAACCATTCGACCGTATCGCCAGTACAAAATTTAGAGAAAGGACTAAGCAATGCTTTCGCGCCTCGTGGGTAGTTTTTGACGAGTTCTCGCGGTGTCCAAACGGCGTGTGTCAAGTTACAGCGACCTCCGCCAGAAATTTTGACTTTCCCGAGTACCGATTTGCCACGTTCCAATATGGTGATACGAGCTTTTGGATTCATGCTTGCACAGTTAATGGCTGCAAAAAAGCCAGCTGCACCACCACCGATGATGACAATTTTGGGTTGAGTTGTTGTTTGCAAATAAAGCTAGTTTAGATAATAGTTCATTTCACCTACAATTTTTGGGAAATCAACGTTTACTAATATGTATGTGGTTTCTGCTACGATCAAATACATCCATCTAAGTCCATTAAACGGTATTGATGCAATTTCAGATTAGGAAATAAACGGAAAATTACATACAAATTGGAAGAAGTTACAAGCGTTTTGCACTATTGTCGCCAAGATCATGCAACTCTCGAAAAAAGAAGCTGTCTCTGATGCAGGAAGCCAGTGTAAATTGGATCAAAACAACGTCTTTACAACGTTAATAACGAAAAAAAAACACCATTTATGAGAGACCAACTATCATTTATTAGTATTCTATTAGTCTTCGCTTTCACCTCCACTGCCTGTGTCCAGATGGATAGCACGAGTGAAGAAGCAAGAGGTGGCTACGAAAAAACAACATTGAATATAGACAACTTCAATGAATTAGCTTTAAGTTTAAACGCCACCGTATATCTACGACAAGGAAGTCCGCAATCCGTAGAAGTAGAAGCAAAAGAAAGTGTCATTGATAATATTACCAGAGCGGTAAGAGGTGACCGCTGGTCGATTGGGTTTGAGAGAAGTATGCGCAACACTGGCGACATCACCATTTGGGTGACGGTATCTGAACTAGAGGAGATAAGTGTTTCAGGCTCTGGAAAGATTATTGGTAAAAATGCTTTGACTGCATCCGATGATTTGAAGTTGGCGATTAGTGGGTCGGGAAGTATGCAGTTGGATGTGACGACCGAAGAACTGAGTTGTGTGGTGACAGGCTCTGGCAACATGTCGCTCTCAGGTCGCGCCGATGAGCAGCGAATCAATATCTCAGGTAGTGGCGACGTTCGATCTTATGATTTGGAAACAAAAGAATGTGTGATCCGAATCACTGGAAGCGGCAATAGCCGAGTCAATGTTAGCGATAATTTAGAAGCTACTATTACTGGCAGCGGTGAAGTTGATTACAAGGGCGATCCAAGAATTAAATCGCGTATCGTAGGCAGCGGCGATGTTCGATCACATTAAACGGAAATGAATCAGCTAAATAGCATTTTGTGTCAATTTTATTAGGTATTTGATGATAGACTGCAGGAGTAGTTTATCATCAAACTTCGATGAAACCTACGCTTATGTAATATATTCTTTGGATGAGCATACTGTATCGAAGGTGCAACCTTCAACAATCCGAGTGTTTACAGTTTCTTTCATCAAATCTCGTCGAAAATAAATTTGACGTATGCACAATGTGTTGATTTGTGAAAAGATGGCTGAACTGTCTCATCCCGAAAGCTTTCGGGATCACTACTCACAATCTCAATTCTCCTGCTCTATATGCTCTACCAACTGCTCCAAATTCCAAGCATCATCCACATGAAACTGTCCAATCATGGTGCGACGCAGACCACTCAAATAAGCACCACTATTCAAAGCTTTTCCGAAGTCATGCGCTAAGGAACGAATGTATGTGCCTTTGCTACAGTGTACCGAAAAATCGACATAAGGTAAGTAAAGGCGCGTCAAATCGAATCGCTCAATATGCACAGGTCGTGATTTAATTTCTACTTTCTGTCCTTTTCGCGCTTTTTTATATAAAGGTTGACCATCCACCTTGATAGCGGAAAAAATAGGGGGGACTTGCTCAATGTGTCCAATAAATTGATGGCGTGTTTGCTCTAGTTGCTCGGCGGTAATGTGGTCAGTTGGATAATTGACGTCTTCGTCCATTTCTGCATCGTAAGAAGGTGTCGTTGCTCCAAGTTTTAGCGTTCCCGTGTAGACTTTAGGTTGATTCTGATAGTCTTGTAAGCGTTTTGTCCACTTTCCCGTACAGATAATGAGCAAGCCTGTTGCCATTGGGTCGAGCGTGCCTGCGTGTCCGACTTTGATTTTTTTGACCCCCAATTTTCGGCGAATACTAGATCGAAGCTTATTGACCACATCAAAAGAAGTCCATTCTTTCGGCTTGTCTACCAATAGTAGCGTGCCTGTTTTATAATCATATTGAGTAGCGGCGGACTCGTCGGAGTGCATGTAAATCAAGTTAGTGAACGAAAAAGTAAGACTACCGAAAGTATCTCACCATTTATCAGCGATGTTAAAAAGGGCAAAATTACTAAAAGTAACGTTCTTATCGTCCAAATGTGCTTCCACTCATTCTTATTTAGGTCTCCAAATACTCGTTACGTTAAACATTTTGTGCTAAAACGCTGTTTAATTCTAGGTTTACAAAAAAAAACCAGAAAATTTCATTTTTTATTTATACTTTTGCACTCCAATTTTAGAATATGGCTAAAAAGAAGAATCTCATCAAGCAGGATGGTACTATTTCAGAAGCATTGTCGAACGCAATGTTTCGCGTGACATTAGAAAATGATCACGTTATCACAGCGACCATTTCTGGCAAGATGAGAATGAACTATATTCGTATTCTACCGGGTGACAAAGTTTCTGTAGAGATGTCGCCTTACGACTTGACGCGGGGTAGAATTATATATCGTTATAAATAAATTATCCTTTTATTTGAATGCATTCAGTTGTTTTAGAGACTAAGGATTTTTTAATATGAGTTAACCAAGCTGTTACAGAACAGTTTCGTTAACTCAATTTTTTGCATATAAATAGGATCATCTGATCCGACTTTAAATAATTCATTATGAAAGTTAGAGCTTCCATTAAAAAGCGTTCGGCAGATTGCAAAATCGTTCGTCGTAAAGGTAAGTTGTACGTCATCAACAAAAAGAATCCGAAGTTTAAGCAGCGTCAAGGTTAATTGATGTTACTCGGTAATTTTATTGTATAAAAAATTAATCTGATCAAAGCATGGCTCGTATAGCAGGAGTAGATCTTCCTAGAAATAAGCGTGGCGTTATTGGGTTGACTTATATCTTCGGAATAGGTGACACCAGAGCGAAAGAGATATTAGAAAGAGCTGGTATCGACGAAAGCACGAAAGTAGAGGACTGGACAAGTGACAATGTACGTGATTTGACGACTATCATCACCGATGACTATCGAGTGGAAGGGGAGTTGCGTTCAGAGGTACAGATGAACATCAAGCGTTTGATGGATATCGCTTGCTATCGTGGATTACGTCATCGTAGAGGATTGCCTTTAAGAGGTCAGCGCACACAAACGAACGCTCGTACCCGTAAAGGAAAGCGTAAGACAGTCGCGAACAAGAAGAAGGTCACTAAGTAATCATTTAACTCGTCCCGATAACTATCGGGAATAACTATCCATTCAAATGGCGAAGGGAAGAAAGCAGACTAGACAGAAGAAACTCAATATAAAAGTAGAGCCTCAGGGTTACGTTTATATCCAAGCTACCTTTAACAATATCATCATCTCGATGACAAACAAAGCTGGACAAGTGATTTCTTGGGCATCAGCAGGTAAAGCAGGATTTAGAGGATCGAAGAAAAATACACCTTACGCAGCACAGATCGCAGCAAGTGAGGCAGCACGCACCGCCTACGACCACGGAATGCGTACCGCTGAAGTATACGTGAAGGGACCTGGTTCAGGTAGAGAAGCAGCGATCAGAGCAGTCGACGGTGCTGGTATTAAAATTAGCAAGATCCGTGACGTTACGCCAGTTCCTCACAATGGTTGTCGTCCACCTAAGCGACGTCGAGTTTAATTTCAATAATAATATTTTAGTAGAAAGCATATGGCTAGGTACACAGGACCGAAGACTAAGAAAGCGAGAGCTTTTGGAGAGGCAATATTTGGATATAGCAAAGCATTTGAGCGCAAGAAATACCCTCCAGGGCAGCATGGAAACACACGCCGTAGAAAGCAGCGTTCGGATTATGCGGTTCAGTTAATGGAGAAGCAGAAAGCAAAATATACCTACGGTGTATTAGAGCGTCAGTTTAGAAACTTGTTTGAAGCAGCTTCTCGTAAGAAAGGAGTGACAGGTGAGATTTTGCTACAACATTTAGAAGCTCGCTTAGACAACGTAGTTTTCCGTTTAGGTATCGCACCCACTCGTCGTGCAGCGCGTCAGTTGGTGTCTCACCGTCATATCGTAGTGAATGGAGTTATTACCAATATTCCTTCCGCTCAACTTCGTCCTGGTGATGTTATTCAGGTAAAAGGACAATCTCGAAGTATGGAAGTGGTTCAGCAAAGCATTTCTGCTAAATCTGGCGGTGCGCGCAATTTTGCGTGGTTAGAATTTAACCCAGACAAAATGCAAGGGACGTTCCTAGATTATCCTGAGCGTGATGCAATTCCAGAGAACATCAACGAGCAGCTAATCGTCGAATTGTACTCGAAGTAAGCTACAGAATCAAAGAAAAAGCAAAAGTCTCACCCATAGTTGGGTGGGGCTTTTCCTACTTAATTGACGCACTACTATTCGATTAAGAAACGGCGTCAATACCGATCAATTTTACATTTCCAATCAAAGCAGCATAGCATAGTATGAGTATTCTTAATTTTCAGAAACCTGATAAAATAGTTCTTCAAAAAGCCAATGACTTTGAAGGACTTTTTGAATTTAAACCCCTAGAGCCTGGTTTTGGGCAGACGATTGGTAACTCGCTTCGTCGTGTTCTACTTTCTTCCTTAGAAGGTTTTGCCATCTCTGCTATCCGTATTGCAGGTGTCGATCATGAGTTCGCAACCATCAAAGGCGTTGTCGAAGATGTAGTCGATATCATCTTGAATTTGAAGCAAGTGCGCTTGAAGAAAGTGAATGGCGATGAGGATGGTACAGAAGAGCGTATCTATTTGACCATCACTGGGAAAGAAGAGTTTAGAGCAGGAGATATTGAAGCACATACCAACGTTTTCAAGATCATGAATCCTGATTTGTTGGTCTGTAGAATGGAGCCATTTGTTAGTTTGGAAATGGAGCTAACGATCACGAAAGGACGTGGCTATGTTCCTGCAGACGAAAATCTACCTAAGGATGCGCCTATTGGTGTGATTCCTGTAGATGCCATCTACACGCCGATCAAAAATGTGGCTTACCACATTGAAAATACACGTGTCGGTCAACGTACGGATTACGAGCAGTTGAGCATCACCGTCAAGACGGATGGTACAATTCATCCAGAAGATGCAGTACGGGAAGCGTCTCGTATTTTGATTCAACACTTGATGTTGATTACGGATGAAAACATCACTTTTGATGATTCAGTGAGCCGTCAGGATGATGTCGTTGATGAGCATATTTTACACATGCGCAAGTTGTTGAAGACTTCTTTGGAAGACCTAGACTTGTCTGTTCGTGCTTACAACTGCTTGAAGGCAGCAAAAATTAACTCTTTAGGCGAGTTGGTACAATACGATACCCACGAGTTATTGAAGTTCCGCAACTTCGGTAAGAAGTCGTTAGTAGAGATCGAGGAACTCTTGGTAGAGAAGGATCTAAACTTTGGGATGGATTTGTCTAAATATCGTTTGGACGAGGAGTAAAGAAGAGGTTAGACGATAGACATGAGATGTTAGACCGTCAACATTTAAGTAATATTAGTTGCAGTAACCGAATTCTTCTTCTAAGAGAAGTCAGTGCTGCGAAGTTCTTTTATTTTTTCATTCGTTAGCAGAGGGATCTATTCTTTGCTTTCAACAAAACGCAACAACTATGCGTCACGGAAAGAAATTCAACCATTTAAAGCGTAAAGCAGGGCATCGTAAAGCCTTGATGAAAAACATGGCTAGTGCATTGATTGAGCACAAGCGTATCAAAACGACCTTAGCGAAAGCAAAAGCTTTACGTCAGTACGTTGAGCCGTTAATCACGAAAGCAAAGACAGATAGTGTACACAGCCGTCGAGTGGTTTTTAGCTACCTACAGAACAAAGAAGCAGTTCAGGAACTATTTGGTGATATTGCTACAGAAGTGGCGAACCGTCCAGGTGGATATACACGTATCATCAAACTAGGATTCCGTAGAAGTGATGGTGCTGAAATGGCATTGATCGAACTAGTAGACTACAACGAAACGTATGCCGCACCAAAAGCTGGTGAAACAACCAGTAGCAAGCGTCGTCGTCGTCGTAAAGGTGGAGGAAGCGGTGCTACAACAACTGCTGTAGTAGCGGAAGAAATGATAGAAGAAGTAGAAGAGATTACTTCAGCCGAAGAAATGGAAGATGCAGTGGAAGGAGACACGACTGAGGAAAATAAAGAAGAGAAAGCTTAATTAGCTATTGAAGATAGAATTAAAAATCCGAGGTAACCTGATGTGTTGCTTCGGATTTTTTACTTTTGGAACTGATCAATAACTGAATTTGACTATGCACGTAGGCATCACAGGAGGTATAGGTAGTGGAAAAACGACAGTTTGCAAGATATTCGAAAGCCTGAATATTCCAGTCTATTATGCGGATGATCGCGCGAAGCAGTTGATGATAGAAGATAGAAAACTAGTAGAGGCTATTGAGACTACGTTTGGAGCAGAAAGTTATCATGAAAATGGACAATTGAATAGAGCTTACTTGTCTGGAATTGTTTTTAAAGATCCTGTAAAACTACGACAACTCAATCAGCTAGTGCATCCTGTTGTCTTTCAGGATGGATTGAAATGGCAAGAGGAACATAAAGATGCACTCTACACACTAAAAGAAGCAGCTTTACTGTACGAGAGTGGAAGTTTTCGTGCCTTGGATAGAATGATCTGTGTGTATGCACCTAAGCAGATACGTTTGGAGCGAGTGATGCAGCGTGATGATGCAAGCAAAAAGGCGGTTTTAGCGCGTATGAATAAGCAGTTACCCGAACTAGACAAAATGACATTAAGTGACTTTGTGATCACCAATGATGGTCAATCATCCCTTATTTCGCAAGTGTTAACTATTCATCGAAAATTGACCCAGAACGCCTAAATATTGACAACATGAACGGAAAATTCAAAGAGCGCAAAGAACTGACTGTAAAAGAAGCAGCAGCTTTGGCATCAGTGGAGCAGACGGTAGAGGAGAACCCTTACTACACTTTCCAAGAAGTCGACTTTACAAATGAGGAAGTAGATTGGTCAAATATTGATCTAGAACGGTGCTCATTTTTAAATTGCCAAATGAAGCCTGATGACCAAATACATGTACTCAATAAGGGCGCACAAGTCCTCAATAAACCTAAAGCCTTGCCATACGAACCCTTTCGAGCATCACTTTATTCCTTTTCGGAGTTGATGGAAGGTTTTTCGATTGAAGCCGATAATAGTGCCGATTTAAAGATATATCAACACTTCTCACAGTTTCGTTTCAATCCACCAATGGAAGAAGCACTTTGGCAACGTATCCACGATCATTCCATTGATGATGCCTTGCGCTCACTTTTACGATTCGACGAAAATGGCATGACGAAACTGAAATGCGTCGGTTTCATGGGTGGACACAGCACGCTTCGCACGGACTTTTACTACAAACAAACCGCTATTGCGGCAAAGCTAGTGGCAGAAGCTGGCTATTTTGTAGTATCGGGTGGTGGTCCTGGTATTATGGAAGCAGCAAATTTGGGAGCGTACTTTGCCAATCGACCAATACGAGATTTAGAAGACGCATTGATGACATTAAGTATGGCACCTGATTATACTGATTCGGCGTACCACGTCAAAGCATTGGAAGTGATTGATCGCTATCCAGATGGCAATGCTAGTTTGGCAATTCCGACTTGGTTCTACGGACACGAACCGAGCAACTTATTTAGTCCACACATCGCTAAGTATTTCTCCAATAGCATTCGAGAAGATACACTTTTGGCAGTTTGTTTGTATGGTGTCGTTTACGCACCTGGCAGTGCAGGTACCACTCAAGAAGTTTTTCAGGAAGCGACACAGAATCACTATGGTACGTTCAATTATTATAGCCCGATGATCTTTCTAGGTAGAGAGCGATACGAGATTCAAACCATGATCTACCCGCTCTTGAAACAGCTAGCTTGGGGACGTGAATACTACAATATGCTACATTTGACGGATCAACCAGAAGACGTAGTGGAGTTTTTGCTTTCTCATCCACCTGTTAAAAAAAGTTGATTTTTTTTGTGGATTAACTCAGGTCTTCTATATTTGCTTGCAACGAGATAGTAGACAAATGAGTCAAAGCCTATTTGTCTATCATTTCAATAGTTTATGAATCTATATATAAAGTGAAATAACTAGCATTGCCCTTGAAATTTTTAAGGTTAATCAGTTAGGACACAAACAAGTTAATCATTCCCATCAGCATAGCATTCCCGTGCAGTTTTGTTAAATGATATAGTCGTTTTTAGTCAAAAAGTAGCGATAGTTAAGTCGGACTTTAGACTAAGTTTTTGGTAAAGATTGCCAGCATAATCGAATTACATACTAATGGAAAATTTACACGAACGGTGGAGCGCACGCTCTATCCTTATTGCTGTTGTGGTATTAGTTGCTGTTGCTTCAGGCACTTATTTTATTTGGGAACACCAAGAAAAGGAAGCACTACAGGCAACGCTTGTTCCTACCGAAATTGTAGACGATTTCCCAATCGTTGAGCCTACGCGCAAATACGGATTTGTCATTGATACCTTTCAAGTCACAGAAGGAGAGATTGAATCTGGTATGTTTTTCGGCGATTTATTACAAGATCATAAAGTAAGCTACGCAGAGATTGAAAGCATCGTACAGAATACAAAAGAAGAGTTTGATGCTGGAAAACTGCGCGTCGGAAAGAAATATACAATTCTGACGTCGGACACGACACAAGCAGCGGATTACTTCATTTATGAACCCAACGTCTACGAATATATCGTCATTGACTTGAACAAGCAGTCAGCGAAAGTAGAAAAGCGTCCCGTTACTATTGACCAAAAAACATCTGCTGGAATGATTGAGAGTTCATTATGGAATGCGATGGTTGGGAATGGGATGAGCTTTGAACTGGCGGCATTGATGGAAGATGCCTTGCAGTGGTCATTGGATTTTCACCACGTTCAGAAGGGCGATCAGTTCAAATTGATCTACGATGAAAAATACATCGAAGGCGAAGCTGTCGGTATCGGTGATCTACATATGGCATATTATAAAACGGGAGGCGATGAGTATCATGCGATCTATTTTAAAAGTGAAGACGAAGAGCATGAAGGATATTATGACCTAAAAGGGCAGCCGATGAAGAAAGGTTTTTTACGCGCTCCCGTCAAATATGCACGTATTTCCTCTAAATATAACTTACGCCGTTTTCATCCTGTTTTGAAGCGCACGCGCCCACATTATGGGACAGACTATGCTGCACCTTATGGTACGCCTATCTATGCAGTCGGCGATGGTGTTGTCTCTAGAGCTGGTCGCACCAAAGGAAATGGCAACTTTGTTAAAATCAAGCACGACGATACCTACCAAACGCAATACTTACATATGCAAAAATTTGCTAGTGGAATGAAAGTCGGGAAGCACGTCAAACAGGGGGAAGTCATTGGTTATGTTGGTTCAACAGGATTGGCAACTGGACCGCACGTTTGTTTCCGTTTTTGGATGAATGACAAACAAGTCAATCACCTGAACCTGAAATTTCCGCCAGCAAAGCCACTACCCGATACGATTCTACCAGATTTCGAGCAGTTGCGCGATCAATATTTGGCGAATTTGAATACAGTAGAGTTTCCTACAATAATGGTAGAGGAAGAAGTGGCTGCCGAACCATTCGCAGAAACGTTGGGGAATCCATAGATAAAACAGCAGAAATAAATTCAGCAAGTACATCGTACTGAACTAATTCAGGATACTTTTATTAGTAGTGTGCATTCAAAACTAATGAAAGTATCTTTTTTTATGCAACAAAAACATTACGATTTAGCAGCGATTCTCGACTTACCTAGACGCTATCGAGGTACGCTACTCAATTATCTATCTGGTTTCAAAAGTGCCAACTTGATCGGTACAAAAAGCGAAAACGGGCGGACCAATTTAGCTATTTTTAACTCTGTCGTTCATATTGGAGCGAATCCACCTTTTTTGGGGTTCATATTGCGTCCAACTACTGTAGAGCGGCACACCTACGAGAATATTCAAGCCACCTCATTCTACACCATCAATGCGATTAGTAAAGCATTCTACGACAAAGCGCACCAAACTTCCGCCAAGTATCCTCGTGGTCAATCCGAGTTTGAAGCAGTTGACTTGAATCCTATTTACAAAGATGATTTTCATGCGCCGTACGTAGCGGAAAGTCCAATTCAAATGGGCATGCAGTTGGAAGAAGTCCATCCGATTGAGTGCAACGGAACGTATTTAGTGGTTGGAAAAATGCTGCACTTGTACTTACCGAATGAATCAGTAGGGGAGAACGGACATTTTGATTTGAGCGAACATGACGTGGTTAGTATTGGCGGACTATACACCTATTACAGTGCGCAGAAATTAGAACGCTTGCCGTATGCCAAAGCTTCCGAGTTAACTAAAAAGGAATAATCAAACTTATAGTTGGAACGCTTGTTAGATTCTAAACCCTATCAGCTTTACCACCACATGATTTTAAATTTTCTACAAAGTTTCGGGCAGTACGTACTCATGTTGGGTCGTGCGTTCAGTCGTCCTGAGAAGTTCTCGATGTACTATAAAGAGACGATGCGCCAAATGAATGATATTGGTATCGGCTCTTTAGTTATTGTAGGAATTATCTCCGTGTTTATTGGCGCGGTGACGGCAGTACAGTTTGCGTTTCAGCTATCAAGTTCGTTTGTGCCGATGTGGTACATTGGTTACATTGTGCGAGATATTGCGATTATAGAGATGGCACCCACCATTACTTGCCTAGTATTGGCAGGGAAAGTAGGTTCCAATATGGCGGCAGAGATCGGTGGAATGCGCCAAAAGGAGCATATTGACGCGATGGAAATCATGGGTGTGAATACAGCAGCTTACTTGATTTTGCCGAAGTTGATTGCTGCTATTATCGTCATCCCGATGTTGGTTGCGCTATCTAGTATCATCATTTCAGCAGGCGGCTACGTGGCTACTGTCCCTACGGATGTATTGACCAACAACGAGTACATCAAAGGATTACGTTCTTTTTTCGATCCATTTTTTGTATTCATGATGTTTGTGAAAGCTGTTGTTTTTGCCTTCATTATTGTGACCGTATCTTGTTTTCAAGGGTATTACGTACAAGGAGGAAGTATCGAATTGGGAAAGGCGAGTACGAATGCGGTAGTCTTTAGCGATATTCTGATTTTATTAGCGGACTATACGATTGCGGTTTTGTTGACTTCTTGAAAAGACGATAGACGAAAACAGCATAAATGACAGATGAGAATGATGAGATATGATAAACTTACTATGGGAAAAAAGCAATTTACTCGATCAAGTAACCGAACATTTCAGTTGAATAATGTATCAGATGTCTACAGTCTAACATCTAATATCTAACATCTAATAACAGTGATAGCAGCAAAGAATATCTACAAATCATTTGGAGAAGTTGAGGTATTGAAAGACATCGACATTCTGTTCGAATCGGGCAAATGCAACTTGATTATTGGATTGAGTGGGGCTGGCAAAACGGTACTGTTAAAGATATTAGTAGGGCTGATGAATCCTACTTCTGGAGAGGTTTGGTACAATGACCGGGAACTGCATACCCTCAATAAAAAACAGTTACGATCTTTACGACAAGAAGTTGGTATGTTGTTTCAGGGATCGGCATTGTTTGATTCTTTGACAGTGGAGCAGAATATCCGTTTTCCACTTGATATGTTCACTAATATGACACTCAAGCAGAAACGCATGCGGGTCAATGAATGTCTAGAGCGCGTTAATTTGGAAGGTGCAAATGCAAAATATCCTTCTGAAACAAGTGGTGGAATGCAGAAACGAACAGGGATTGCCCGAGCTATTGTGCTCAGTCCTAAATACCTATTTTGTGATGAACCTAACTCTGGCTTAGACCCAAAAACATCTATCGTCATTGATGAGTTGATCCAAAGTATCACTTACGAAAACGACATTACCACCATCATGAATACCCACGATATGAACTCGGTGATGGAAATTGGCGATCATATTAATCTATTGAATAAAGGAAAAGTCGCTTGGCAAGGCAACAAGAAGGAAGTACTAGAAAGTGAAAACGAGTATTTGAATAACTTCATTTTCGCCTCTCCTTTTTTGCAGCGATTGCGGGCGAAAGCTTTGGCGTAGAAGGGCTGTTGGCTATTGGCTATTAGCTTGTCCTCAAATACTCTATTTCAGTGTTCTTTTCCTATATGTCCTAATCTAAAAATATAGACAGAAGCCTTTCTATTGACCGTCTAATATCTACCGTCTAATGTCTAACATCTTCCTATCAAAAAGACCTCGTCGCAATCGTCGAACAGCAGCGCAACGCGCTTTAGTCCAAGAAACGCGTCTAGATAAAGCACAACTCATCTATCCACTTTTCATGGTCGACGGTGCAGGTGTCAAAGAAGAAATTAAATCGCTTCCTGGGAATTACCGCTTGTCTGAAGAACATCTACTAAAAGAGATAGAAGAGTGCCATAGAATTGGATTAAATAATTTTATTCTATTTCCAGCGGTCGAAGAAGCTAAAAAAGATCGAACGGCGACCTATAGTTATCATCCTGATAATTTCTATCTAAAAGTAGCGACACGCATCAAACAAGAATTTCCAGAAGTGACATTGGTAAGTGATGTAGCGATGGATCCATACAGTTCGGATGGACATGATGGACTCGTGCAAGATGGCAAGATTTTAAATGACGAAACGCTTCCCATTCTAGATAAAATGGCGGTTGCACAAGCACAAGCAGGATTTGACTACATCGGACCATCAGATATGATGGATGGACGTGTACAAAGCATTCGGACGGCATTAGATGAAGCTGGACAGTCAGAAACTGGTATTCTTTCTTACACCGCTAAATACGCCAGTGCTTTCTACGGACCATTCCGTGATGCGCTAGATTCCGCGCCTAAATCTGGTGACAAAAAGACCTATCAAATGAATCCAGCCAATCGACGAGAAGCCTTACTGGAAGCGGAATTAGATACGTTAGAAGGTGCGGATATGCTAATGGTGAAACCTGCTCTACACTACATGGATGTCATCCATAGTCTAAAGCAGAACAGTCATCTACCCATTGTCTGCTATCACGTCAGTGGGGAATGCGCCATGTTGACCGCAGCTTGCCAAAATGGTTGGTTAGACTACGAAAAAGCGATGCCCGAAACGCTATTGAGTTTGCATCGAGCTGGCGCGGATGTGATTATTACGTACTTTGCGAAAGACTATGCGCAGATGCAGGTGGAGGGGAGGATTTAGCGACTAATAAGTGCGACTTAAGTCGCACGCTTCTGTTATGGATACCTTGTTAATTCGCGAGATGATAACAACAGCGTATGATTTTAATCATACGAATCTAAAGCTTCGCGTACTCTGCGCATCCTTTGCGGCTTTGCGGTTAAATTATAATAACTCATGTATCCTTTATAACCTAATTAGCCCGTTCCATCTCAAACACCCGCCGAATCAAACTATTTGTATTATGCACTCCAAATTTGCGCAAAATATTCCGCCGATGCACGCCCACCGTTTGATCGCTAATCTTCAACACATCCGCAATTTCTCGATTGGTGCGGGTGGCGGCGATTAAAGAAAGAACTTGACTTTCCCGTCGCGTCAAGCTATACTCTTGCTTGATCTTCGATAAGATCTCAGACTCCTTCTCTTTCAACGAAAAACCTGGCATATACAGACTCAAACTTTCGTCCAAATAAAAACCATCGTCCATCACTTCTTCAATAGCAATGTAAAGTTGTTCCAATTGTGCATTCTTCGCCAAATACGCATCAGCCCCGCGACGAATCGCCAATTCTACAATTTTCGTGTCTCGAAACATCGAAAACACCAACACCTTCGGTGGATGTTCCAAGTGTCGAATAGCAGACAATAAATCCAAACCATTCAGTTCTGGCAAATTCAAATCCAAAATGACGAGATCGAAGGATTGTTCTTCCAGGAGATGCCACGCGTCAGTACCATTTTGGGTACAAGCCGTTACTTGAAAATCAGGAAAAGGAGCAAGAAAAGCTTTTAAGCCTTCCAAAAAGATAGGATGATTGTCCGCAAGAAGAACCGTAGTGATTGCCATGAAAGTACGCTCAGTATAATGTCGCCATCCAAGAAGGGTAGTCGGCGATAGTGTGTTAAAAAATGATGGCAATTAATATAGACTTCAACGGACGGTATCGAAGGAAGTTACAGTTTTAAGGAAAGAGGAGTTAATTTTAATGAAGGAGAAATGTTTATCTTTGTAACGCGTAAAAAGGCAGCAACATGGACCAACAATACCAAGACATTCGTTTACCCAATCAGTTATCTAAAGGACTGATTAGTATAGGCGTTGTGCTATTTATTTTAGGGGCATTTATCATTTGGGGCATCGCCGACTATCTAAAATACAGCGACAAAATTGTGGGAACGATCACCATGACCACTAAGGTCGCACCACTAGAATACCGAGTGCCTTCCAGCGGAACGCTCGAGGTATTGACAAAAGACGGCGAATTGGTGGAAGAAGGGCAAGTGTTGGCGATTATCGAAAATGCGGCTGTTCAAAAAGACATCGAACAACTAGAAACAGCACTCCATAACAACGACGACATCACCAATCTAAATGGACAACTCGGCAGTATTCAGCCAGCCTACGCCAATCTATTACAAGCTGAATTGGACTATCAAAACCTACGTCGTAAGAAAAGTGTAGCGCAACAAATTACCAGCAAAGAGCAGCAAATTCAACTCTATCAGGCGCGACTCAATTTATTGAAAAAGAAAGAAGGTGTCGTCACGGAAAATGCTCAACTCGCCAGCCGACAAGCAGAAAGCAAAAAGCGATTAGCTAGAGATTCCACCATCGCCAACGCTGAATTTGAGCGCGCTATTCAAGCACAACTCGACCGAGAATTTGATGCTTTGAGTAATCTAGAAGCGATCAACTTAATCAAGTTACAAATTGCTGAACTACAATCGACCATCAACGACCTACGCGCTCGAAATCAAGAAGACGCTGCCACCGAAATCGCTAAAGTGCGCGTCGCCAAAGAAGCTGTTCGTGCAGCGATTGACGATTGGAAACAAAAAAACTTAATCCGCGTCCAACGCAGCGGTACGTGTGTTTGGCAGACCAATATCGAAGATGGCTACTTCGCGCAAGCTGGCGAAATCATCGGCAGAATCGTTCCAGCGGAAGCAAATGACTACCTGGGACGCGTTCAAATTCAACCTTTAGGAATGGCAAAAGTACGAGTGGGACAAGCTGTCAATATCTTCCTAGCGGATTATCCCGAAGCCGAGTTTGGTATTTTAAAAGGACAAGTCGCTTCCATTGCGGCCCTGCCAGAAGATGACCTTGTCCAAGTGCAAGTGCAACTCCCCGAAGACCTCACATCCACCTACGGCATTCCCTTCGACATTCGACAACTCGGCACTGGACGCGCCGAGATCATCACCAATAAGTTGAGTTTTGCCCAACGAATTGTCAATGAATTTAAGGATTTTCGGTTGAATGAGTAGGAGAGAAGAATCAAAAATTGGGCTGCTATCAATAAACTTTTGATTACCACTGAATAGCCAATAGCCAATAGCCAACACCTATTCAAGTTCCGCAATCTTCTCCTCCAACCACCGCACCCGAAAGTTTTCCTTCTCCTCGATCTCTTTTTTGATCTTCGCCACGGCTTCTTTGTCGCCTGGAATGATGCGCGTGAGTTTTTTGGTGAATTTGATGAGGTTTTTGTGGTAGTCGATGCGGTGTTGAGGAATTTCTTTGTGGCGGTTGAGGTAGACGCGGAAACTTTCCAGAAATGACTCTAACGGGTCAAATTCGTCGGTATCATAGTAGGTCATTAGGAGCATTGTCTTAGCTTGTAGTGCTAATGAAATGTCTGAGTATTCAATTTCTCTGAGTAAATCAGTTACTTTATCGTATTTCTTTTGTGTGAAGTAAAGGCGCGCAAGGTTAAATGTCACTAGATTTTCACGCTGATCTTCTGGAATTTTATC
>CAYLPW010000103.1:0-16640 GCA_964385665.1 uncultured Saprospiraceae bacterium | reverse complement strand
TGAAAGTTCCGAAAGGACGAATTGGATACATCAAGTTTGGAGAAGGAGAGCGGCTGCTGATTGCCTTACATGGATTCAGCGATCAAGCGATTTTATTCCGCAACTTAGAGTCTGCGCTTGCTCCGCATTATACCGTGTATGCCATAGATTTGCCGTTTCATGGGCAGAGTGTCTGGGAAGCGGAACATTTTCTGCCAGAAGATATTTTGCTTATCGTCGATCAGGTTTTACAGTTGGAAAACAAAGATCACTTCGACTTGATGGGCTACAGCATGGGCGGTCGAGTAGCGCAGATGATACTGCCGAATATCATTCAAAAAGTTGATCATTTATACTTGATTGCTCCAGATGGTATTGACACGATTCTACTATTTGACTTTGCCCGTATTCCGATCTTTACGCGTCGTTGGTTGCAAGCTTGGTTAAAAAAACCAGAACGCTTTTTTCGGTTCATTCAATTGCTAAAAAAACGTGGTTGGCTCTCTCCTTTCCTACATGACTTCGCGTATCATCATTTTCGGACACCCGAGCGGCGTCAGCGTTTGTTTGGTTCTTGGGCGTCGGTACAGCAGTTTCGATTTGTTCCGCAATACATTAAAGACCTCATTCGGGAGCATCAATTGCTGACCGATATTTACTTTGGCGTGCGTGACGAAGTGATTAAGCCGAGTGCTGGCAAGTGGCTAAGTGAAGGTGTGTCAAATATCCGATTGCATCTGCTGGATGAAGGGCACTTATTAATTGATGAAGAGTTAAATGTGCTTCTAGCTGAACAATTGAGTACGTCTTCGTTTAGAGAAGAATAATTCATCCCTAATCGAATCCTTATGACAGTCAATACAGCCACCAAAGTCATTCCGCTTTCTTCCTCGCTACAGCTAGTCCCTATTTTAAAAGAGCAACAAGAGGAAATTTATACCTTGATGCGCCGCATTTATCCAGCTGCGTATGCTCGTTTTTGGGAAGATAGTGGTAAAAGATATGTTAAACAAATCTATCAATCCGATAACTTCCAGAAAGAAATGGATGATCCATTTTCCCTTTTCTATACTGTGAAGTACGAAGGAAAAGTAGTCGGTATTTTACGATTGTTGCAACATCATTCTATAGCGGGTACTTATGGCGCGCAGTCTACTAAACTGCAACGTATTTATCTAGCACCAGAAATGCAAGGTAAAGGTATCGGCAAACAACTTATTCAGTGGTGCTTGGATCAATTCTTGCAATCACCTGGCGATCAAATCTGGTTAGAAGCGATGCGTGCACAAGCAAGTGCAGTACGCTTTTATAAAAAGATGGGCTTCGAGCTGGTAGACACTGTTGAGTTTAGCGAAGAGTTAGTATATCCTCACCTACGGAGTATGTATATTATGCAGAAAACCTACGATAGTGAGTAGTCTACAACAGATTTTTCAAGCGGTCAATACCGAAAATTTGTGGCAATCTACTGAGGAATATAAGCGTAATGAATACCTGAAAGTAGCTGGCAGCACTGATCTGAATATCTACTACGTTGAAGCTGGTAGTATTCGCATATTTGTCTATTCGGAGTCCGAAGAGCATACGATTCGCTTTGCTTATGCTGGTGATTTTGTGGTCGCTTTAGACAGCTACTTCTTACAACGACCTTCTAAATTGTACTTGCAGACGTTGCGACAGGCAAGAGTTAAAATTATCCATAAATCGGTATTTGAGGAGTGGGTGTATCGAGATGTTGAGCATTTGAAGTTATGGAATGAGGTATTACAAGCAGTAGTGGTCGACCAATTGGAGCGCGAACAGGATTTGTTGATCTCTTCGCCTCACGAACGCTATCAGCGAGTATTAGCGCGTAGTCCTCGGCTGTTTCAGGAAGTACCGCATAAGTATATCGCCAATTATTTGAGGATGACGGCGGAGACCTTGTCGCGGGTGAAAAAGGAATAATGTTTTTTTGATGTAGGTGCCAAACCAAAATTACTTTAACAACTTATTTGTCAGCCAAAAATAAGATAAGTAACTGAATACGTGGAAGTTGCGCATCTTATTTTTGGCTGACCTCCTGAATAAGTTGTTATAATTTTTTTGGCTTACTACTTAGGTGCGTGAAAGTAGGTCGTCGTGGGACTTGTCTACCTAATGCTGAAATAGCAACATACTAGTTTTGACTTAAATGTTTTCTACCATAGATACACGTGAAAGTAGGTCGTCGTGGGAAACGACAACCTACTAATCTTGATTTGAATCAAGGTTTATTATTGATAGGTGCTACATCTTTGTGAGAAAAGAAACAATCATGAAAGCAGCAGACTTAATCAACGACTTGGTCGATCGAACAAAAGACAACTTGAATCGCGCACAACGCTTGAACGAGTACGCGATAGAGGTACTCAACTACAAAGTGACACCCGAAAGCTGGAGTGCATTAGAATGTCTGGAACATTTAAATCGTTATGGCAATTTCTACCTTCCAGAAATGGCAAAGCGAATGGAGGCAAGTACACAACCTGCCGTGGAGAAGTTTAAAACAGGTTGGCTAGGGAATAAATTTGCAAAAAGCTTACTCCCACAAGAGCCGATTAACAAAATGAATAGTCCAAAAGCCATGAACCCGAAAGAAAGTCAGTTGGACAAATCAGTGGTCGATACCTTCATTCGCCAACAATATGAATTGCTTGATTTATTGAAACAGGCTCGACAAGTGAATTTGAATAGAGTGAAGACCAGCATTAGCCTGAGCTGGCTCATCAAAATAAAGTTAGGCGATACCTTTCGAGTCGTCATCTATCACACACAGCGACACATTGGACAAGCCGAACGAGCAGTAGAACAGGCTGAGGTGGTAGCATCTTCATAAGATTTCTTCTACTTTTGCATGCATGAGCAGACCGAACTTTGAAGACATACAATCTGGTGCTGAGTTCAATCAATGGTATTGGTTGAAGGTAGAGATGGTCGACATCTGTAAGGCGATTGGATTGCCCACACATGGTAGAAAATTTGATTTACGGGATCGAATTATGTATGCCTTGGACAATGAAGGTGCGCTACTGCCAGAGCCAAAGAAAAAGCCGACTTCCAATTTCAAATGGTCGAAAGCGACCTTGACACCAGAAACGGTCATGACGGATAATATTACCTTTGGACAGAATCTACGGCGATTCATGAAAGCGCAAGTCGGCGAACAATTTTCGTTTCATACTGACTTAATGGAATGGATGAAAGCGAATACTGGCAAAACGCTGAAAAATGCGGTGGCACAGTGGCACGTATTCGAACAGGCTAGAAAAAGTTCAGATTTTCGTACGGATATTGCAGCCAATAATATGTACAATCAATACACACGTGATTTTTTGGATGCTAATCCTTCGCTTTCGCCAAGGGATGTTCGTCGATGTTGGAATCGAAAGCGACGTCTGCCCATGAAGGATGGATTTGTGCGGTATGAAAAGGAAGATTTGCGGTTTTTGGAGGAAGAGTAGGTTTAAAAACTTGAATCTTAGAGCTATGAAAGTTGAAAACACATAGTCACATAGAACACATAATTGGTTGATCTACAGTTTATTAGAAATAAAGTTCACATAGATTTTTCAACTAAAGCCAAAAATGTATAGTTCGAAGGACTTGAATGACAAACTACTGAAATACTATCTTAGCGAAGTAGAAATTACGGCACACGACAAATTCGAGCTTATTAACACAGCCATGATGCACCACAACATTCTCGACGAACCAGAAAAAGAAACGAACCCACGTACCTGTCCAGCATGTGGATTTCAGTTTCCATTTTGGACGTTTGTACGGAAGTATGCGATGGCGTTTGGCTTCTCCAGATGGTCTTGCCAAAGTTGTGGCGAGCAACTAAAGTGTGACTACATCAAGATGCAAGTTTGGTGGCTATTGGGGTTAGTACCTTGTGCGCTACTGATGGGGATTTCGCTTTCTTATTTTGACTTAGGCGCATGGAATATCATCTTCGTCTTTCCATTTTACGCCTTTGTTTTGCTGACACTCTATTACGCAAAATTTGAGCGATACGAACAAGAATGATTAGTCAATTCGTCGTCCGCCTGCCGTTCGAGATTTCGTATTTACTTTGCGCACTTTCTTCAAATCGACCATCAAAGTTGCATAGGCATCGTCGCTATCAATGCGGTAACGTCGACCACCGTAGGTGACCATACCGCCTCGCTTTTTCCATTCAGAAGCCAATACGAGATAGCGATTGCTAGCTTTCGGATTCGGTCCAAACATCAAAAAAGACTCATCGGAATCTTCAAAACTGATGGCTAGGCGATTCTCTTTTGGCGAAAAGGCTAACACACCTGGCGTGCCTTTGCGAATAACAATGCGTTCTTGGTCGCCTCCGCTCACGACTTTTATCTCTCCATTTTCGATACGCGAACGACTGGATTCAGAAATACGACGCAAGACGACATCTTCGGACAAATAAAATTGAATCCGTTTCAATTCCGCTTCCGACCAGTCATTTTCTTCGTATAAGCGTTGAGTGAAAGGGGTCAAATTAGGATTGCAAGCACCAAGTAGGAAAGTAGTACAGAGGAGACCGAAAAGATACTGTTTCATAGATGATTTCATTTTTACTTATCTAAAATGGGTAAATGTCACTACTCAAAGAACTGGCTTTAGCAACAAAAGTAAAAAGTGAAATCGCAGTTTAACCGCACCTTAACGAAGCTTATCGTTTTGTGAATAGGGTTCTTCTAGTAGACATTGTAAGCTAGTCTACAAAAAAATGAAGAAACTAATGGAAAGACAATACGCTGATTGACAGTGAATTGAAAACTTCTTTCACCTCTCACGCCTCATAGCGAAGCGATCTCACCTATCTTATCTCAAGAGCTAAAAATCATTCATCAGTTCCCTTGCCCGTCTTCCAAACATAGAAGGACCATTCGGTGCATTGCGTTTGTACAAATCAATCTCCCAATTCGGGTTGTTTCGCTCCCCGATAGCAGTCGAATGGAGCAGTACATAGTCGCCAGCTGCTAAGTTGGGATTGTAAAACAGAAACTTGACATCGTTTTGATTGGTCGGTGGAAATTGATAATACGACCAAATTTCGTAGGGTGGGGCAGAAGGTTCATCTTTGACATTGATGATGTCATCAGGCTGTCCATAACGAAGATAGCAATAGCCGCGATCCGTCTCAAAGCCAAATCGAAAGCCTGACTTAAATAGTTTATCAACTGCTTGCGCCACTTCCATATACTTAAAGTAGCTGTAATCAGGATAACGTGGGCTTTTACCACGCCAAAAATCAACCAAGAACTGTCGCTTCTTTTCTAAATCTTCTTGCTTCAACACACGGTTCAGCGTGTCGACTTGATCGTTGGGGATAATCGGAAAAATAGCGCGCAAGCTATAGCGCAAATCTGCTGCGGACAGCGTATCATCAAAATGAATGTATTCGATTGGAATCGCCAGCTCAAACTCCCGTTGAATACGGGTCATTTTTGTCGCTTGTAGGACATGGTTACTATCACGCACTTCCAATACTAACTCGTATTCGCCAGTCGGCACATCCTTGATGTCTAAAGCCAACAGGAGTGGTCGCAGTGGTTTTGCTTTTCGTTTTTGATAGGCGATTTTCAGTTCTCGATCGGTATAGTTTTGGGCTTTTCGTAGAAAATACTTCAGCTGCAAAAGACCAGATTGCTCAGGAGCATAAAGTTCAGCGTAGAATAGTAATTTATCCGTATAGCCAGGATAATAAGCATCGACCAATGGTTCTAGTTGGTACTGCTGCTTATTAAAAGGATGTGCTGTTTTGCTGAGTGGAGCTACGGACGTCAGTAGCTCCAAGTCGGATAGTTCAATAGCCGTTTGGTCGTAGTCGATGGTAAAGGCAGTCGTCACCTGAGTAGAATCTGCTGGCGCATGGTTATCTCTAAAAAAAATGGTTGCGGTGTAGTCTCCATTTTGTAACGCATAGCGTTTGAGATCAAGCAAATCGGGTACTTCAGCGGCGATTGGACTCAATAAATTGAACTTATCCGCGAGTACGATTTGATCGAGTTGGCGAATGAGTACCGTGACGGCAACACTCGCCTGTCGTAGGCTATCAGACGTTTCATCGAACTGCAAACTGCTTCCTGTGATGTGCGTATACAATTCAATGTACGGTTCATTCTCTTGTTGAAAACTAGCGTGCGCGATCTTTGCATCAATCGCAAAACTCAATTGACCATAGAGAAATAAACAGATAAATAGCCCAAACGCTCTCATCATTCCGTTGCTTTAGTAAAGACCATTCTAAAATCGTAGTCTTGAATATTGGTGGTCAAGATCAGTTCGTCAGCAGTCAACGACTCGATGTTGTAATCTTGCTCAAATCCATTTCCTTCCTGCTCCAGTTCCATCCCTTCTACTTCATATTCACTGCTTCCCTCCATAGTCGGCATATTGGTATTTAGTGTGTTGCCATCAGAAAAAGTGAAGTATAGATCAGACAGGGTAGTTGTTGGATCTCCATTTCGGAATGCTTCTTTTAGCTCCCACTTTCCATCCAATTGGGCAGTATCAATAGGTGTTTCTGGTTCATTCTCGCATTGGGCAAAAATCAATGCAGCTAGAATAACAAATAGGACTTTTTTCATTGTGTCTATTTTAATTCCCTAGAATGGTCTTTTGGACTTTCCGAACATGAGAATCGTCCTCTTAAAATCTGATAATCATCAAACGACTAAAAGAAGCTCAATTATCAATAGTTACGACAACGATCGACCAACTAAGAGAAATGGTAAAATTTGATTCACTGCTCAAACAGTTAAACTTCCGCTTCGGTTCTCTTTAGTTTCCATCGCTTGTGCGTCCATAGCCAGTTGTGAGGTGTGGCATGTATTTGTTCTTCCAAACGATTGGTCACTGCTTCGAGAATGGCATCTTCTGGCATAGAACGAGGATCGTCCGTCACTAACTCAAACGCAATTTCATAATAACCCCGCTTCACGCGTTGAATATTCGTCATTACTACTACATAGTCATAACGTTTGGCATAGATTTCCGCTCCCCGCATCACAGCAGTTTCTTGATTCAAAAAACGTGTCCAGTAAAATTGTTGGCGTTTGGAAGGCGATTGATCCGTAGCAAAAACATAAGCATAAGCCGTATCTGCTGCTGCTTTAATGAAGTCGCTAAAGTCATTTTTACGCACCAGTTGCATCCCAAATTGCGCGCGCGAAGCCTTCACTTTTCTTTCCAATACTGGATCGGACAGCCGTTTGTAGATCGCTACAATGCCATGCTCTAAATACAACCCTAATGCGGTCACTGCCCACTCCCAATTGCCACAATGTCCAGACGTGATGATAACGCTTCTGCCTCCTTGGATGTAGTCGGATAGGAGTTCTGGATTGGTGAAACGAACGCGCTTTTTTAGTTCTTCGGGTCGCATATTGAACAGCTTCACGATTTCCACTAATACATCGCAGAAATGCTTAAAAAACTGCTTACAGATCATATCTATTTCCTGATCGCTTTTCTCCGGAAAAGAGCGACGCATGTTTTGCCACACTAGCTTTTTTCGATAGCTAAAAACATGATAGACTAGGAAGAACAGTACATCAGCAATACGATGCAGCACTGAAATAGGCAAATACGATAGTGGCGTGATGACAAATAGGAATAGCAGTCTGCTCATGTTTGTGTTGAGTTCTATGATGAAAGGGGTCGCATAGTTGGATAGTCACCCCGTGAATGTTGCCCTTGAGTAAGTTGGTACTCTGTAACCTGCATGTTGAGCTGATTATTCATGGGGTGACATAGTTAGTTAATCATCCACATTCTCCTGAAAAACGAATGTCTTATTATCCAAATTATAAGCGCACAACTGATGCATCCCTTTTCGATCATAGACGCAGCCTGCATCAATATCTATTGCTGACCATTTTTTAACATTCTTAAATCGCTCCAAAATAATGGATCGAGCAATCGGTGTGTGTCCGTGGATGATGATGCGTCCTCTGAGCCAATCCTGATTGATGTCTTTGTACCAGCCGCGAATCCAAAGCATACTTTCTCTATCGATCAAAGGATCAACAGCTTTAAAATTCAAGCCAGCATGTACCAAAATGTAGCCATCCGTCTCCAGATAATAGGGCAGTTCTTGCAGAAAAATCAAATGACTTTGTGGAACAGCTTTTGGTTTTTTTTTGTAGTAACTCGCCCAAGTTGTGTCTCCTCCACTTTTTATCCAGCGATGCTGTGCTGCCTGATGGGTGGTAAATGCGTCAATCATCATCTGATCGTGATTGCCGCGTAGGCAACGCACATCATATCCATCTTGCTGCAACTGCAAAATATGCTTGATGACCCCTCGACTATCAGGACCTCGATCTATGTAATCGCCCAATAAAAACAGGGTATCCGAACGAGAAAAGTCCACCTTTTTTAGCAGTTTTTTGAATGTCTTCGCACATCCATGAATATCCGATATAGCATATCTGCTCATCCAATAAAGTTAAGGCTGATTAGCAACTCGACGACGCTTTTTTAGGCGCAGCCGTTTCACTTTGGGTCCATAAAAAAAAGCGCGTTCAGAACCGATCAATACCTGATCGTCTGTCAGAAAATCTATCGCTTCGTACTGACTAACAGGCGACCAGACATGTATCTTTTGTTCCTTAGAAGGTACGCGTAAAAAGCGCGTATCGACAAAATCTTGAAACAAGTAGATGCTCACTTTGCTAAATGGAAACAGCTTTAAAAAAAAGCCATAATTGTAGGTCAATAATGCCACCGCTTCTCGGTCTGGACTCATGGCTGCACCCGTGACCACTCTGTTTTTTAGGTACAAACTATCCTGCAAATCCAATACCTGTGTGCCAGCTTGAGCAGGTAAACGATAGTGTTTGGTGAAGCCATTGCCGCGACCCACCTCATTTTTAGAAAACAAGTGTAAGCTATCTCGAAACCAGAAAAAACCTTCCATATTGAAGTTGCGCTCTACGACGGGTGGTGGAAAGGTGAGTTGATCTGGATAGGCATATTCTATAGAATCCAGCGTACCCTCTTGCGGGTGAAAGATGTAGATTTTTAAGTCTTGGCGGTTGTTTCGATTGTTACCAAAATCGCCAATGTAGATATTGCCAGCATCGTCGTGCGTGAGGTCTTCCCAGTCGACGTTGCGCACTGGAAGCGGTATGATGTCTGTTAAGCGTCCTTTGGCATTGGTCAAATACAATTGAGGCAAATCGCCACTGTCATTCAGCCAATACAAACTATCAAGAGCAGCGATGTACAAACCCGATGCCTCTTTGAGTTGATCGGGTAGCTTGATGTTCTTTTTTTGAGCAAATAAAGCAGTCATCAGAAAAAGAAAAACAAGGCTTAATAAGGCGTGTCGTATGGTCATAAACCGAGTGAAATTGAGGAACAAAAATAGTAGAGTTAGGCAATATGCGCTTGAATCTGCTGATAAAACTTAGCAGATTTGTCACTTAAGGTTTCCGTTGTCACATCAATTGCCTGAACAATATCTAACAAGGCGTTGATGCGCGCTTCTGTATCGAAAAACTTGTTGACGATGACAACTTTTCGGTCTTGTAGTACGCAGTAGCCACTTTGAAAATTGCCTTTCTCATAACGTACAATGTAACCGATGTCTTCGAGTAGTCCTTCTGTTTTTTTGAGTGTCTGTTTGGTAAATTTTAGCATAGATCAATACATTCAACGATGATGGAACGAAGGTAATAGAATGAACGGTAACTTTTTTTAGAATGCCGTCGTTTAGCAACAGAATGATTTTTATGTTGTTTTAACTAAGTAAATCAACCAATGGGAAGATAAAATCCTAAGAATTAAATACAAATAAGATGATAAGAGTGATTATTTTATTAGCACTAATAGGATTGGCAGCGGAGTGTGGCAGCAATCTACAATTAGTAGAGGACAAGGATGAAGAAGGAAAGGTGACCGCACAATATACTATTGATCCAAAAACGGAGCAAAAGGAAGGGATGTACAAATCCTACGATACAGGTGGAAAAATCATAGAAGAAGCGGTTTATAAAAAAGACCAATTGGACGGCGAACGAAAAGTCTACTATGAAGACGGCAGCGTACAATCCATAGAAACCTTCGTAGCGGACGAACACAACGGGCGTTTTCTAAGCTTCTACGACAACGGAAAAGTCGAGCTACAAGGCGACTTCATCGACGGAAAGATGGAAGGCGAATGGCGGTCGTATTATCGCAACGGACAGTTGAAAGAAATCGTTCCATTCGTCAACAACAATGAAAATGGAGCTTTCATTGAGTATCACCAAAATGGCAAACTGAAAGCAGAAGGCACTTACTTAGACGGCGACAATGAAAATGGCGAACTCAAGCTATACGATGAAAACGGACAGCTAGAGCGCATCATGCAGTGCAATAAAGGGGTGTGTAAAACGACTTGGACATCAGAAGCGGATTCTGAGTAAGTATACCTGTTAAGTGATCGGATGACTTCAAGCTTGCCTTCAGATCATCCGATCACCGTTTAATGCCTACCTGCGACAGACGACAGTTAGGCAGATCCGACATCTAACGTCTAATGTCTTACATTAGAAGCTTCCCGTCAGCCCTAACAACACAAACTCTACACCCGTCAGTTCTGGATTGTACCACGCGTCTAATTTTTGCCCTTTCAGATTAGCTACTGCTTGCCGTGCTTCTGCTGAATTGGCGAATGGTTGTACAATATAATAAGCACCGACGACTCCACTTCTCATACGTGTATCTGGATGATAAATGAGCCAAACCTGTCCTGCTCCCTTAGGGGCTTTGATGTCGTATACATTATAGTCAGAGCCATATACGCCAAACTGAACAAAGTGTAAGTCTTTAAAAAAAGCGAAATTCTCCGTGTATGCTTTTCCTGTACCTGGCTGAATGACGCGCACTTTACGGTCGCCATTGTAGGTGAATGTACCTTCCACTTGAGCGGTTGCAGTACTTAAAAAGAAGAAGAGTAGAACGGAGGATAATATGCTTAGCTTCATGCCAAGGTCGTTTAATAGTAATTAGAAAATGAAATGTCTTTATAATTTTCAATATTTAGATGGAGGTAATTGCTAGAAAGTCACATCTATTTATTGTAAATCGTATAGAATGAGTTTAAGTTTCTATTTATCAGTGCTTTCTACATTTATTTTTATTTAATAAATAAGAATATCTGCTTCTATAAAAAGTTTAATTTGAGCTTTAGCCATCGGATTTTAATGACAACAATCAACACCTGAACTTGTGCTGTATCAATATAATACTTAGTTTAGCCCTCGAATTAGACAATTGGTCTAAGTGAAGCAACGTGAAATAATTAAATTTACCCCGAAAGCTTTCGGGGTAAATTTATTATTGAACTCAGACTAAGCAACAATGATTTTCAATAGCAACTATTTTTACTTTTACTTTTTTTGGGGTTCTATTCCACTCGGGATGAAAGAAGTAGCTATTGCCTAAATTGTATAGTTGATTTGCTTCCAAAGTCCCACGAGAGTGGGGCTTTTTTTTTGTCATCAATGTACGCTCAATATGTACTCTACAGACGCACAAGATTCAACAACAACAACGATGGAGCAGCCAGGTCGACGCATCGTCATTCAAGGCTATGCAGGTGCTTTTCATCAAATAGCAGCACAACTCTATTATGAGGGAGAGGCTATAGAAATCACGCCAGCAGACAGCTTCGAGGAACTCGTACGTATCACTGAAAATCCAAGAAAAGCAGACATCGCACTAATGGCTATTGAAAATTCAGTGGCCGGCAGTATCGCTTACAACTACGATCTAGTACGACAGTCCAAACTAAAGATTACTGGTGAAATTTATCTCCGCATTCGACAAAATTTGATGACGTTGCCTGGTGTTCCTGTCGATCAGCTAACAGAAGTCCATTCTCACTATATGGCAATTGCGCAGTCGCGGGAGTTCTTACGACAATATCCACATTTAAAACTCATTGAAACTAGCGATACTGCATTGAGTGCCAGAGCCATTCGTGACAATAACTGGCAACATGTCGGTGCGATAGCGAGTACCTTAGCAGCAGAATTGTACCAGTTGGACATCATCGCGCCTTCCATTGAAACCGACAAAGAAAACTACACTCGCTTCTGGGTACTCGAACGAGAAAATACACCCACTAAAACTACCGATACCGAAAAAATCAGTTTGTGCTTTTCCACCGATCATGAAGTGGGTAGCTTATACCGTATTCTATCGGTTCTCTCTGCTTATCACATCAACTTGACCAGCATTCACTCGCGTCCCATCTTAGGTAAACCTTGGGAGTACCGCATCTTCGTCGACTTTGTGGCAGCAGGGCAATTGAGCTACGAACAGGCTATCGAAGCCATTCGCCCGTTGACCTATGACTTGACTGTGATGGGCGTATACGAAGTAGGAAAGCATTTTGATTATTGAATTTTAAATCAAGTATAAGCGATTCAGGTATGGGCGATTCATGTATAGGCGATTCATGAATCGCCCCAAAGACAGAAAAATGATACAAACAGCTAGTCGATTAGGAGACGTTAAAGAATACTATTTTTCGACCAAACTGCGCGAGATTCGGCAGATGAACGCAGCCGGTAAGCAGGTGCTAAACTTAGGTATTGGCAGTCCCAACTTACCACCTGCACCAGAAGTTGTCGCGGAACTGCAACAGCAAAGCAGTCGAGAGGAGGTACACGCCTATCAAAGTTATAACGGACTGCCAGAGTTGCGAGAAGCCTTCGCAGATTGGTATGCACGTCATTTTCAAGTAGATTTAGATGCTGAGACGGAGGTCTTGCCATTAATCGGGTCGAAGGAAGGGATCATGCATGTTTCGATGACCTATTTGGAAGCAGGCGATCAAGTATTAGTCCCAAACCCTGGCTATCCAGCCTATCAGGCAGTGACCAAACTGACAGGCGCAACGAGTGTATTGTATGATCTAAATGCAGCGAACGATTGGCTACCAGATTTGGAGACATTGGAACAGCGGGATTTGTCAAAAGTGAAATTGATGTGGCTCAACTACCCACATATGCCGAGTGGCGCAACAGCATCTCTGGCGTTTTTTGAACGATTAGTGGCGTTTGCCAAAAAGCATCAAATTCTATTAGTCAATGATAATCCGTATAGCTTTATTCTGAATGACGAACAGATCAGCTTGTTGCAAGTGAAAGGCGCGAAAGAAGTGGCGTTGGAGTTAAATTCGTTGAGCAAGTCGCACAATATGGCAGGTTGGCGTGTCGGCATGTTAGCAGGAAATAAAGACTATTTAAGCACCATTTTACGCTTCAAAAGCAATATGGATTCGGGTATGTTTAAGCCAGTTCAATTGGCGGCAGCGAAAGCATTGCAGTTGCCCAAAAGTTGGTACGATGAACTAAATGAAATCTATACCGCACGGCGCGAGAAAGTATTTGAATTATTAGATTTATTAGACTGTCCATACGATAAGAATCAGGTGGGTTTATTTGTCTGGGCAAAAATTCCATCACAGTACCAAGATTGCTATGAACTAACTGACAAAGTACTCTATGATGCCAATGTCTTCATCACGCCTGGCGGCATTTTTGGAACAAACGGCGAGCAATATGTACGCGTATCGCTCTGCGGAAGTTTGAGTGATTACGAAACAGCGATTCAGCGCATTCAATCTTTATCGACCGCTTCGACAGCGGTGGAAAAAGCACAAACGGTTTAAAGAATGATCATTACAGTGATAGGCATCGGATTGATTGGAGGTTCTTTAGCCATTACGCTAAAGGAAAATGGCTTTGCGGATACGATTATCGGTGTGGACAAAGACGTGGAAAGTGAACACAAAGCACTGCGCCGAAAGATTGTGGATGAAACACTGCCTTTGGAAAAAGCTATCCAACAATCGCATTTAATTATCGTCGCCACACCCGTTGATGCTATGCTCAGGCTACTGCCAAAAGTGCTAGATGAAGTGGACAGACAAGTGGTGATTGACGTTGGGTCAACAAAAGAACAGCTACTAGCAACTATCGCCGATCATCCCCGACGAGCCAATTTCGTTGCGACACATCCCATGGCAGGAACAGAGCATTCAGGCGTAGAAGCCGCCTTGCCGAATTTATTCGATCATAAGTATACAGTGCTTTGTGAGGTGCAAAAAAGTGACCCCAAAGCAGTAGAATTGGTGCAAAAAATGTATCAGTCTATTCCCATGAACATCACGTATTTGGAAGCGCACGAGCACGACATTCACACGGCATATGTGTCGCATATTTCACACATTAGTTCGTTTGCTCTGGCGCTGACCGTATTGGAAAAAGAGAAAGACGAAGAGCGTATCTTTGAGTTGGCGAGTACTGGATTTGGTTCGACTGTTCGTTTAGCCAAAAGCTCGCCCAACACATGGATTCCTATTTTCCGCCAAAATCGCGACAACGTTTTAGATGTACTAGACGAACACATCAACACACTCTCGCGCTTTCGCACTTTACTAATTAAAAAAGACTTTGACCGCTTTCATCAACTGATGGAGGAGGCGAATCATATAAAAAAGATTTTGGAATAAAAAGAAGCCTTTAGCTGTTGGCTATTAGCTTTTAGCAGACTCCTATAAGCATTGATTTTCCGTTTTCGACAAACTTAATACATTCAGAATTCAACCATTCACGAAACTAGCTAATAGCTAAATGCTAATAGCTAGTAGCTAAAATAAAACTATGGCAATCCAACCTATTTTCGACAAACAAAAACGACCGATCGTCATTGCAGGACCGTGTAGTGCCGAGTCGGAAGAACAAGTATTGACCACTGCTCGCGCCCTAGCGAAGCAAAATATCGACCTGTTTCGATCGGGTATCTGGAAACCACGCACACGTCCCAATTCCTTTGAAGGGGTAGGGGTCGTTGGGCTAAAATGGCTCAAGAAGGTGAAGGAAGAAACTGGACTGAAAGTGACTACCGAAGTCGCCAATACACAGCACGTTTTCGAGGCGATGAAAGCTGGGGTAGACGTATTATGGATAGGCGCACGAACAACGGTAAGCCCATTCATGGTACAAGAAATTGCGGATGCGTTGAAAGGAACAGACATTCCAGTACTCATTAAAAACCCAATCAATCCAGACTTGAAGTTGTGGATGGGCGCGATTGAGCGAATTGCAGGTGCAGGCATCAGTAAAATTGGAGTCATCCATCGGGGCTTTTCCTACCACGGACAAACGAAGTACCGCAATGTACCAAGATGGCAGATTGGGATTGACTTGAAAAATCAATTCCCAGACATCGAAATCATTTGCGACAATAGCCACATCTGTGGTCGCCGCGATACGCTGCAAATGGTGGCACAAAAAGCGTTAGACTTGAACTTCGATGGCATTATGACGGAGGTACACCCGACACCAGACGAAGCATGGAGTGATGCAGCCCAGCAGATTACACCAGCGACCTTCAAGACGTTGGTTGATAGTTTGGTCACGCGCAGCACCAACTCTGATGACATAGAATACCAACACCATATCGACCACTTGCGGCAAGAAATTGATGAATTGGATGGCGATATTATGAACCTGCTAGAGCAACGCATGAAGATCGCCGACAAAATCGGGGAATACAAAAAAGCAAAAAACATTGCCATTTTACAATCGTCTCGGTGGCGCGACATTCTCGATAGTGCCGTTGCACAAGGAAAAGCAAAGGGTTTGAGCAAAAACTTTGTGGAGACTTTGTACAAAGCAATTCACCAAGAGTCGATCAATCATCAAGAAGCGGTGATGCGTGGGAGTGAGGT
The DNA here is from genome assembly GCA_964385665.1 of uncultured Saprospiraceae bacterium. Lineage (GTDB taxonomy): Bacteria > Bacteroidota > Bacteroidia > Chitinophagales > Saprospiraceae > JAAUTG01. Next base: position 895 of record CAYLPW010000103.1, on the reverse strand, counting down.
GGAAAAAGGGTAATACCTATGGCTTTAGAAGGTTGTCGTTTCCCACGACGACCTTCTTTTGCAACCAATTTTTCCCTCAAGCGATTTTGGATATATTGTGCGATAGAGACACAAAAAGCAGAACATGAAATCGAACTCCACTCTTCTATTTTTCCTACCTATACTGATCGTATTTTATAGTATTAGTGCTACTGCGATGGATGATATTTCCTCTATCACCAACAATCCTGCATTAATTGCTAAGCAAAACCAAATTACTCCATCTGATACATGTGTCACTGTCCATATCACTGCTCAATGTCTAAATAGAATTACAGGCATAGATAATGAGGTAGAATGGGATACTAGCGTACTGCGGTTGGATACAAGCTTTCTTAGTGAAACGACTAATGAGGCTTTTGTATTCAAAAGTCTATCTCCCTTTCCAATGCCGGGAAAGATAAGATATGCCGCTGTCACTTTCGCTGGTGGTGCTTATACATCTAACGATTGTGATACGCTGTATACTTTGAAATTTGATATAATAAGTCCTATAGGTTTGGGTACAAGAGTTAGAGAGTTCAGAGGAGACATAAATCAAGCTAATAATGGTGATCTTATATCCATAGATTATGAAGAAGTCGATATTCTAATTACTACCGACCCACTTGTACCAGTAGAGCTTGTCGAGTTCAAGGCGAAGGCTGAGGAAGAAGAAGTCTATCTAACATGGTCAACCGCTTCAGAGATCAACAACAAAGGCTTTGATGTACAAAGGAGCAAAAATGGGAAAGCATGGAACACATTGAGTTTCGTGGAAGGGCAGGGGAATAGTTTAGAGCTAGAAGAATATAATTTTGTAGACACTCGCCCACATCAAGGACTAAACTACTATCGACTCCGACAAATTGATTTT
>CAYLPW010000102.1:2909-16649 GCA_964385665.1 uncultured Saprospiraceae bacterium | reverse complement strand
AAAAACCAAAAAAAGCGAAAAGACCAACCGATCTCCCCGCTCCTAATAAACGAAATAATAGTTAAAGTTTAACTGCGCTCCTTCGCCTGTCGCACCCACTCATCGCTTTGAATGTGTCCCGTGTTTAGCTCAATCACTTCATTGACCGTCGCTTCATCTTCTGCACTGAAGTTGGCGATTTGTCGGAACTGATAGATACCTACGGCGTTCAATTTCGCTTCAATAAATGGTCCGATGCCGTTGATGGCTTGTAAATCATCCTTCGCGCTTTCGGCAGCTGTGCCAATACGGGTAAAATTGATGCTACCTGCTCGCTCTCGCACACGCGCCAGTATCTCTTCTAGGCTCGTCGATTGTAGCTGTTGCGCTTGCTGCACCCATTGCTCTCGGTCGATTCGTCCGTCGAAGACTTCAATGGATTCGTTGACGGTTGTCGTGTCTTTCGGAGAGAAAGCAGCGATTTGGCTAAAGCGATAGATACCTAAGGCATTCAATTTCGCTTCATCAAAGGCAGAAATATCGTTGATACGTTGTAAGTCATCCTTATTGGCTGCTGATGCCGTGCCAATGCGTCCAAAGTTGATGGCTTTTTGTCTGCCTTGTACGCGTTCTAAAGTAGCTACAGGATCGCTATCGACTTCCAATCCCAAAATTCTGCGTGACTCCAACACCCAATCTTCTTTCTGAATTTTATTCTTTGGCAGTTCCAGCCACTCATTCATCTGCACTTCATCTTCTTTCATGAAGTTCGCAATCTGACTGAATTTGTAGATGCCTAAAGCATTAAATTTCTTCTCGACGAAACCACCAAGTCCGCGCAAACGTTTCAGGTTATCTTTGTCTTCTGCACTACCGCCACCAATGCGATTGAAATCGACTTGACTGCTTAGTTTTTCGATGCGTGATAATGTTTCTTGTCGCTTAAGCTCATTGTCGGCACTGCTCGATTTACGTTTTTCGACTGCTGCTCGAAAGTCTGCCAATTCTGCTAATAAACTGCTGTTTTCTGCTTTCAGCTGCTCTACATCTTCCGTGTTGCTGCTACTTGCTTGACCAACTTGTGCTGCTAAATCCGATTTTTCAGTTGCCAGCTGATTGACACGACTGTTTAGCGTTTCCATCTCTTGCTGCAACTCCGATAGCTGCGCTTGTAGTTGGGCTTTTTCCGCTTCTAGCTCATCTACCTTAGCCGTATTATTGGCTAGCTGATCTTGTAGTTCAGTTGTTTGTTCGCTATCCGACTGAAAAGAAGTCAACTGTTCTTTCAATTGACTGACTTCGTTTTCTAACTGCTTCTTTTCGTTAGCTAGAGTCAAGTTCTGTTCCTTCACTTGAGCCACATTCGACTGCAATTCTTGTTCTGTAGCACTTACTTGTTTCAAGTCAGCTTCTATTGCTTCGCGCTGCTTTTCGCGTTCGCTAATCATAGATTCCAATTCATCTCTTTCCTCTGCCACAGCAGCTAGTTGCGTGTTCATCTGTGCCATTTGTTGTTCAAGCTCAGTGTTCTTAGTACGCAATTTTTCCGCCTCTGCCCCTTGGTTGGCTTTAAAATGTTCCAACTGCGTAGAATAGCGTTGTTTTTCTTCAAATACACGCTCAAAGTCCGCTTTCAAACTATTGGACTTTTTAGTAGCTGCACGTGCGAGTGCTTGCTCCCCTGAAATGCTTTTTTTCAAGCGTTCCATGGTGGTTTTTAACTCCTCGTTTTCCTGAACTAATTTGTTATACGCCACTTGTAGCTCATCGAAAGCAGTGGTGCGCTCGTCCAAATAAGTTTGGGCAGTGCTGTAGGTCGTATTCAACTCGCCAAAACGCGTCTCTAGATCAGCAAATTTCTCGCCAAAGATGTTCAGCTCCGCGTCTTTTGAGGAACGCTCACTTTCTAGTTGCTGAATTTGTTGATTGAGCGAATTACGTTCTCCTTGAAAGCGACTATTCTCTGCTGCAAAACGGTCTTTTTCCTGAACAGCCGTCTGGTACTCACCATCTAATGATTGATACAATCCAAGTTGATGATCGCGCTCTTTAATGGCTGCATCAACACTGCTTTTTCGTAGAAACCACGCTAGTAGAAATCCTAAAATTGCAGCTCCTAATAGCCACAGAAACATTAATAGAAAACAACTCATTTTTTATACTATTTATTGATTATCAGGAATATATCAACTCCTAACTTCACTTTTTATCAAAAAAAATTACAATTGATTCTGAGGGACGCAACAAAAGACCAATTATTCATCCAACTGAATCTCTACTCGTCTGTTTTTAGCTCTTCCCTCTGGAGTAGAGTTATCAGCCATTGGCACACTTGGTCCTCTTCCTACTACACTGATGCGATCAGCAGCGAATCCTTGTCCTACCAAATACTCTTTTATTTGCGCTGCTCTACGCTCAGAAAGGGCAGTATTGGAAGCGACGTTTCCCACATTGTCGGTATGTCCTGAAACGGTAACGGTCGCATCATCCACAGCACGCAAGTACGTTTTTAGATTTTGAATCTTTACTTGGAATGCTTCATCTAAATTGACATTGGCACTAGCCGTTGCAAAATAAATAATCGCAGGTTCTGCCAAAATGGTTGAGCGAAGATTAGTGATGTCTTCATCCGAATCCAACGTCTCCATTGCGCTAAATCGAAAGCCGATGCTATTCAATAACGTGTCATTGCGTACTTCACTATCATCAACTTGCATTCCTCTCAATGCAATTCGATCCGCCACTGCGCCCATATTGATGAGCTGAATTTTTACAGCTCCAGCTCTAGCAAGACCTAGATTGAGGAAGTTCGTGTTGTTCTGTTCATCGCTTTGGTACTCCCCTAAAAGGGTTAGTTGCCGCTCTGCATTGGTTGCTAAATAAATAGCTAACTCATTTAATGCCGTATTCGCAGGTGCACCGATGATGGGTGTATCATCAGACAGTGCAAACTGAATACCTTGAGCGGCAGTAGCACGAAAAGAACCATCATTGATGATGAAGGCATCATCAGAAACCGTAGGTAGAGTAGTGGGTGGAGATTCAGTAATCACTGTTTCTTCAATAAAAGCTTTGTCTCCACCAAGACAATCTGCTCGATTGGTACTCATCCACCAAGCACCTAGTAGCATCCATAGCAGTAAAGCTAGTCCTACTAGAATAGGAAGTATTCGCATAATAAAGTTGTAAGTGTAAGGGAAAGCCGATAAATTCTTATCGGAAGAAATAGAATGAAAAGTATGTGATACAATCTAATAGCTTCCGAATTAAAAATTGATTAATTTACTGACTCGTGTAATTTAACAGTAGTTTGGTTGTTTCATTGTCCATCTGTTTTGAACTTCAAAAGCTAACCTTGTTAACAATTTCTATTTGTTTAGTCGAAAGCTATAGACAAAAGTCACATTTTCGACCTGTTTTATTTTGGTAACCGACAAGGTTTAAGGGTCTCTACTAATGGAGAAGCTACTGAAGTGTGGAAAACACAATTAGTTATCATCGGCTTCAACTTCTTCTATAGCTTAATAATTAAAACAAAAAAAAATGCACGAACAGCTACCCCATTCGTGCATTTCCGTATTAAGAAATGAAAAAATAATCTTTCGATTTAAACGTACTATTTAGTCATAATGCTGCGCCAAAAACACTCATCCTAACCCTACTAGCACTCCGTTTTGGCATTGTCCGACAACTAACCGACTACGTTCCATTTTGAAACTTTATTTTTTCATTCATAAGAGAACTGAAACATTATCCTAGAGCTAGCTCCCTTTTTTGATAAAAAGAATACGCGCCAAACAGCAGACCACTAAAGAGTAAATTACTCAGTAGCGTATTCCAGAAAAACGGAATTGCTGCGCCATAGCAAAGCAGCAAACCACTAGCTGTCTTTGGATACAGTGTCCCACCCGCCCAAACACCTAAGTTGGTGACTAGAAAGAAAACGATAGCTGTCAAAACACTCGCTAAGAGTACATTTTGAATCTTTACCTTTTTCAATAGTAGAAAACCTAAACCGACGACTAGTGCGAACGCACCATAGACCCATAGCGACACGCCCCAAGCGAAACTGCCATCGTAGAACTCTGGAAACATACGTGGATAGACCATATTATTAATCAACAAATCGCTGATCCACATCGCAGCTATCGGAATACCGAATGCCAACCATTTACGACTAAAATACGCTGCTCCGAAAAGCGCAATTGCCCCAATGGGAGAGAAGTTTGGAAGCATAACAAAAAGGAGACGACTCAAGGCAGCAACAACAATAATCGCGGCAATCATGCCTACAGAGTGAGATGGGCGGTTGTCCATATAGTAGATTAAATTTTCTTATTTTGAAGATATTAGACCTAATAGGTTTTAAGAAATCTGTCGGGTCTAACTAATAGATGTGCAAAGATACAGCCGATTTGAAAGAATGCCAATTTTGGCTACCGAACTTTTCTAAGCAGTCACTTTTGGCTGCTTCAAGGAAGTACCTAGTTGCTGTTCCACGATCATCGCATCGATCAAAAAACGAAACCAGAATGCCTGTAACATATGGAAAATAAGTCCTTCTTTTCCATCCAAAAAACCCAGGCGGATAAAATAGCGATAGATAAAATATAAAAAGGCACGTAAGAATAGCGGAAAACGACTAAATACTCGATTTTTCAACCAACGCTGCCGTTCGATAGCATTGCCACTAGCTTTCGCTTTTACTTCCCCTTTCTCCACTTCCCCACTACATTGTTCTGTCGCTTCTTTCTGCGCCCAGCGCGTATGTCCAATCGTAAATTGGTATAAGGAATCACAAACAATATCAATCAAATCAATACCAGCAGGTAACTGTTCGATTTGCCCATCCACCACATAGTGTTGATCGTATGCTTTGTTCTCACAATGTCCTTTTGCCTTCCGATAGAGTCGAAGGTGAAAATTGGGGTAGTGTCCGCCTCGTTTCATCCAGCGATTCATGAAAAAAGTGCGTCTGCTGAACAAGTAGCCATCCGTTTCCGTATTGGGGTCAAAAGAATGATGAAGCCAGTCGATCAGCTCAATAGAACAGCGTTCGCCAGCATCTAAATGTAGCACCCAATCTGTTTGAATCGGTAAGTTACTTTGTGCCCAGTTTCGTTGCTGTGCGTAGTTGTCGAAACGATGCTGCACGAAAGAAATATTGCGTTGTGCAATGAGTTGAAGTGTTTCGTCGGTAGAGTAGGAGTCAACCACAAAGATGTCGGCGTCCAGCGATTGTACACTGTCCAAACAAGCTAGAATATTGTGCGATTCGTTGAATGTAAGAATGATCACTGTGAGTTTTGACATGTTATTTCTTTTGCCTTTGAATACCTTTTGGGTCGTCTAAAGTCTTCACCGTAAAGACCCAAAGTTACACCACTTCGGTGATTTCCATTTTAAATGTATGGATCAGGCTTTCATTTTCGCTAAAAAAAATGCTTCTTTGTTGCGATTACTTAGTACAGGAAACGATGGTTTGGCAGTTAGTCAAGCTGTCACATGAAATAGACTCACCATGGCAGTTTTATACAATATTGGAAACGTGTTGACCGACGCGGATGAGTTGGCAGAAAAGGCACACATAGGCGACTTATTGACCTTCCTGAAAGCGGCAGCAGCTGGTGAAGATCGCGGAATGCAGTTTCGAGCTGGCAACATTCGTTCTTTCAATCTACGCGATAACTCCAAATTAGGGTTACCAGATTTCACACAGCCTGGCATAGGCAAACCGTTGAGTGTCGAAATACTCAGTGTCTACACTGGCGATGCACCACAAAAGTTTTTTGGAGGTAAAAAAGATATGTTGGTTGTTTCTGGTGTCAAATCAGCACAAACATACGGTCGTGCGCCTAAAGCATTGAACCAGCTCGTCGAAAAAATAGAAGACTTTCAGTATTTGCAGCCAGGTGCTTTCACACAAGGTTCGCCCATTGTGTATTATTCGCCTGCTGTGGATGTATCCACGACGCTTTGCTCATTTGAGTTAGTTTCGGATAATTTTCCGAGAGAAGTGTTCGATATGATTGGGCGGCTGTTTAGTTCGGCAGCTGGCTTACCTATTTTCGCGCCACTCAATGGCTATTTGATTGTAGGTGGAGCGTTAGTAAAAACTTCTGGAAAACTTGGTAACGCTATTTTTGAAAGTTCTGCTTTTTTGCGTGAGGATATTGCGTTTCGATTTGAAACGCCAGAGTTGCCAATGGTACAAGCCAAACAAATGGTGATCTGTAACGACCGCGACAAGCACAAGTTTATGGGCTACGAGCCAGGCTTGACCAGCGAAATTGGGGGCAATCGTAGACCTGTTTTACTGAGTAAACGAACAGGGAAAGCCTACCGAGGTGATGCGCCATACATTATGATTAGTATAGATGGTCGGAAGCGAGACGCGCTAGAAGGGTTCACACCAAAGCTAGCTTCAGCAGCCATGATCGAAAAATTTTATGGCTCCTCTCTAGAAGTACAAGAAATCGACATATTAGAAGAAGCAATGATGTTGTACAACGACTTTCATTACTACAAAAAAGCCAAGCAACTGGAGGAAAGCTTGATGCCACCAGATGGCGGACGTATCGATACGAATTCAGTTGCTTTTACAAAAAGTCAACGATTGCTTAATGCTTATGTTAAAAATATTCAACAGCAAATTTTTCGCTCTAGTTTGAGTGTTATTGATTTGTTAGATGATTAGTTAGGTCGCTGTTGCTCACGATGACCTAGCTACACGAAAACTCAATCTTAATATGGAACTACTATCAGCCAACGAAACAGGCGGATTCATCACGCTTTTCGTTATCAACTTATTGGGTGTTTATTTGGGTGCACATTTTCTGAAGAAGGTGGATTTGCAATCACCACAAAAAGGATTGATTGTAGCACTAGCTTTAGCTGTCCTAAATGTCACTCTGGGGGCGATACTCGATTTCATGACAGCTCCTTTACGGTGGCTAACGCTAGGTTTATTCAGCTTTGTAGTGGATGCGATTGTGATTCTATTGGCAAGTAAATTGGTGCGTGGCTTTGCGGTACGTGGATTTATGGGAGCTGTTGGATTGGCGATTGTGATTGCAGTGACGAATGTTTTATTCGATTGGGTGTTCTGACGCAGTTTCTTGGAAGGACAACTAGAGTTTGTTCGTGAAGAAGCCAAAGTCATAGAGCTGTTTATTTACCTTGCTATCAATCCTGTATTGGAAGAAAAAAGCCTCCTTTATCCCCAAAAGGAACAAAGAAGGCTTTATAGCGATAATCAAAACTACCAGCTGAAAAGCTAACAGCTCTACTACGGCTTGCTATCCATTTTCTTCGCCGCACCTGCAAAGTCGCCAGCTTTGACGAACACCATTTTGTCTAAATCGACATATTTGCTCATCGCTGCGTTTACATCATCGACAGTCAGTTTATCGACCTTCTCCTCCATTTCCTTACTCCACATCATATCTCGATCTAAGAATAGATTGTTGTCTAGCATACTAGATAACGAACCATCTTGCGAGCGATTGACGTTTTGTCCTTCTAACCAGCCTTTTTTAGCCGCCTCGAATTCCTCTTCTGTAAAGCCATCATTCACCGCTTTTTCGATCTCTTCACGAAATGCTTTTTCTAGTGCTTCTCTATTTTCAGGCGCGTAAATCGCGTATGCACCAATCGTCGCTGTTTCATCCATCGAACGGGCATTAAAGAACGAACCAACACCATAACTCAAACCCTCTTCCTGACGAATACGGTTCGCTAGACGACTAGATAAGCCACCGCCACCCAATAGATTATTCGCCATCATTAAAGCTGGATAATCTGGATGCTCATCGCTCATTTTGATCTTTTGACCGGCAAAAAACATAGAGTTGGCTTTGTCTGGCGTCTCGATGTTAATGTCCTCTACTTTATTAGCGATGAAAGGCGTAGCAACACGCTTGTACATTCCTTTACTTTTCCAATCACCAAATTCTTCTTCCAATAGTTCTTTTACTTCATCTTCATCAAAATCACCGACTACAGAAGCCGTCGTTCCAGAAGTAACTCCATAGAAGTCTTCATAGAATTTTTTGACCTCTTCTAATTCTACTGCTTTCACGGCTTCCAATTCTTCCTCCATCGTCATGACATAACGAACATCGTCTTTGCTATATGGACTCAAAGCGCGACCAAATGCCGAACTTGCTAAAGCTTGTGGCTCTGACATATTGCGCTCAATACCTGCCAGACGTTCTTCCTTTAGTTTACTAAATTCTTCTTCATCAAATGATGGATTTTTCAAAATATCGGCAACTAATTTGATCGTTTCTGCCAAATTACCTCGTTCTGTTTCGATCCGTGCACCCACGGAACGATCGTTTCCAAATACTCGGACACGTGCATTTAATTGATCTAGCTTATCCTGAATTTCTTGACGATTTAGGCTTTCTGTTCCCTTGTCTAGCATAGAAGCTGCCATCTGCCCGACGATACTTTTCCCTTTGATCGCTTTTTCATTCGCAATACGGAAGGTCATATTAGCGATAACTGCATCACCGCGTGTTTCTTTGCTTAAGAACGCGACTTCCATGCCATTGTCTAGCTTAAATGTTTCTGTTCTAGACTGCACGTTATCTGTCGATGGATCGAAAGCTTCTCCTACAGAAACTGTTTCTTTGCCTTCATAGCCTTTTACCAACTCTGCTACATTCGGTGCATCCGGAATCTCTGCACGGTCTGGTTCTGTCGTTGGATAAAATAGACCAATCGTTCTGTTACTTGGCTTGAAATAACGCTCTGCCACTTGCACGACATCTTCTACACTGACTGCCTCAATATTGTCGCGGAATAAGAAGTATAGTCTCCAATCTCCTTGCGCGATAGACTCACTCAAGCTCACACCAATACGACCAGAATCGTTGTATGCTAAATCCCAGTTTTTCAAGATACGCGCTTTCGCTCGATCCACCTCTTCAGGTGTGGGTGGATTGATCGACAAACTATCTAACGTATTCAGTAGCGTTTCCTTCGCTGCCATTAAATCATTATCCTTGCGCACATCGACATTCAAATACATGAAGCCACCTTCTTTTAGTCCTGGCGCAAATCCCCAAGCAGTAGTTGCTTTCTTTGATTCGACAAGAGCTTTGTATAGTCTGCCTGAAGGCTCGCTAGTTAGTAGTTCTTGAATGACTGCAATAGAAGCATAATCAGGATGTGTGCCAGGAGGCGTATGATAAGCCGCAGATACGACCTGAATATCACCCGATCTTCTCAGTTCTACAGTACGTTCACCGTCTTGTGTTGGCTCTTTTGTATATGTTTCCGTCAATTTTCTTTCAGGGCGAGGGATGTTACCAAAGTGTTTTTGCACCAGTTCCAGTGTTTTCTCCTCATCAATCTTACCAGCTATTGTTAGCACTGCATTGTCTGGCTGATAGTATTTTCTGTAGAATGCTTGTAAGTTTTCAATCGGTACATTTTCTAAATCGGCACGCGCACCTATCGTCGACTGACCATAGTTGTGCCACATAAATGCAGTCGCTAATGTACGCTTCAGCAACACACCAACAGGGCTGTTTTCACCAGACTCGAACTCGTTGCGGACAACCGTCATTTCACTATCTAGATCTTCTTTAGCGATAAAAGAGTTGACCATCCGATCCGATTCCATATCAAGTGCCCAGTCTAAATTATCGTCAGAAGCAGATACTGTTTCAAAATAGTTCGTTCTGTCATACCAAGTCGTTCCGTTGAATCGCGCACCACGATCTTTCAACTCTTTCGGAATGTCTTGGTGGTCAGGTGTCCCTTTGAACACTAAATGCTCGAGCAAGTGCGCCATTCCTGTTTCGCCATATCCTTCGTGTCGAGAGCCAACTAAGTACGTGACATTGACTGTAATAGTCGCTTTGGATTGATCTGGGAAAAGCAGGACTTTCAAGCCGTTTTCTAGCTCATATTCAGTAATGCCTTCGACGCTTGTATTTTTCGTCACGCCTTCTGGCAGTTTTATGTCTTGAGCAGATATGCTCAAGGACATCAATAGCATCAGTAATAAACTACTACATGCACCGATAAAGTGGGTTTTATTCATTAGTTAGTCTTTAAAAAGTTGAGTAAAATAAAATACGCCTCTAAGCGCGTCCATTGTTCAAGTTGCGATAAGATAGTTATATTAACTTTCTTTTTGTAAAACTTTGAGATGTACTAAAAAGATGTACAGCTGTGTATTTTAGATGAATAGTTATGTACATTTATTGTATTTATCCTCTATTTTTGACAATGTAAAGATATAGACAGAACGACCAATACAGTCATTTCTTCGACGACTGACAAGAATGGAGAGACAGATTTTTGTAAATTAGCTTTCTTACTGCGAAAAGGAGTAGAGATTTTGAAATTCGGATATCTTACTGTTCACCCAAGCCTTGTTGAAATACACGTATTGGAAGAACGTTGCTTTTATTTTTTTTAAGACCGTTAGATACCTTTTTATTAGGTCATGTTGTTGAGAGAATAAACGATTACATCTTTTACAATTAGTTAAACCATAGACATCAAACTTATGAGATCAAAAACACTATTTTCCTTATTATTTGCTTTCGCTATGCTCAGCGCTTGTGTAAGTAAGAAAGAATACATGTTGCTACAAGAAGAATTAGCAGTTGCCAATAAAGATTTAAGTAAATGTGACGAAAACTTGAAAGGTTACATGGATCGGCTTTCGGCTTGCAATCAGGAGCGGACGCAGCTACGCAATGACTTGAATAAAAGTAACAATACGATGCAATTGCGACAGGAGCAAATGGATGATTTAAGAGCGCAGCTAGAGGACTTGCGGCGTACTCGCGACAAACAACTGAATCAAGTGGAAGATTTGACAAGTCTCTCCAAATCGGCGAGCGATAATATCAAAGAAACACTTGGTCAGCTGGAGCGTAAAGACAAGTATATTCAACTGTTGCAGAAAGCGAAAACACGTGCTGATTCTATCAATTTGGCACTTGCCGTCAATTTGAAAGGCGTGCTTCAAGACGGTATCGAGGACGATGATGTAGAAGTCAAAGTGGACAAAACAGTGGTCTTCGTCAATCTATCCGATAAAATGTTGTATCAGAGTGGTAGCTCTACGATTACGAGCCGTGCTGATGAAGTATTAGGTAAAATTGCCACTATCATTAAGTCTCGTCCTGGACTAGAAGTCATGGTAGAAGGCTATACAGATAATGTGCCTATCAATAGTGCTTGCATCAAGGACAACTGGGATCTAAGTGTCATGCGTTCTACTTCTGTCGTACGTGCGTTACAGACTAAGCATGGCATTGATCCAAATCGTTTGATCGCAGCAGGACGTGGCGAATACAATACACTGGCAACGAATGCTACCGCAGAAGGACGCTCTACTAATCGTAGAACACGCATTATCATTATGCCAAAATTAGATCAGTTTTACGACCTCTTGAACCCTAGTAACGTTCCAGAATAGTCCATCTAATTCTATTGCTTGCTGTTGAACATTCAGTTTGATGGCAAGCCATTCTTTCTAAACTTTTTTATGCCAAAAGATCGCTTGCCTAATTATCCTATCGAATTTATACATCCCGCTATTTTACGTGATGGGACGCTGATTCAGTTGCGCCCTATTCATCCGCGTGACGGTAAGCATGCAGCTAACTTTAAGTCGCGCATCTCTCCTGAAAGTATTTACAATCGCTTCCTAGGTTATTTGCCACCTTTATCAAAGGAAGTGATCGAACGGTTCACAGAGGTAGATTATGAGCGTGAAATTGCGATCGTGGCAGAGCATGGGGAACTTGAGAAAGAACCCATCGCAGTAGCTCGATTAGCTAGTTTAGAAGGTAGTCGAGCTGAATTTGCAATCGTGATTGCCGATGATTGGCAACGAAAAGGACTCGGCTCTATTCTGATCAAATACATGATTCGAGTTGCTGTTAAAATGAATTTTGATAGCATCTATGCTTCTTATTTCTCGGATAATGTAGGCATCAAAAAACTGCTTTATCGAAACGGATTTCGGAAGCGTAGTCAAGATGGCGGAACTGTTAGTGTAGAATTGCCCCTTGATATGGAAGACGTTGATTTTGAAGTCGATATTGAATTCTGAATTTCTCCTACTTTACTCTTTTCCAACCTAATTCTTTCACCTCCACCAAGCAACTAGTAATGTTCCGATATATTATTTTACTCCTCTCATTTTTTCTTATCAGTACAAAATCATTTACTCAAAGTGAGCTAAATAACGACTCAAATGCCTTTTTTATCAAAACTATTTATGACAAATCTCTCACAGAAAGTCAGAGTTACGAGTGGCTGACTTATCTGACGACACGCATCGGTGGACGACTAAGTGGTACACCGCAAGCAGCAGCAGCGATAGAATATACTCGCCAGATGCTGGACACCATCGGTTTAGACACCGTTTATTTACAACCTTGCCTTGTGCCACATTGGGAAAGGGGAGGAGTGGCTCAATTGCGAATCGTAAACTCCAATGCAGTCGGTAGTTTGGATTTAGAAACAGTCGCATTAGGAAAGGGGAGGAGTGGCTCAATTGCGAATTGTAAACTCCAATGCAGTCGGTAGTTTGGATTTAGAAACAGTCGCATTAGGAAATAGTACAGGAACTGGGAAAGTGGGAATCACTGCGGAAGTCATCGAGGTAAAAAGTTTAGACGAAGTCGACCAACTAGGCGAAGCTGGCGTGAAGGGAAAAATCATTTTTTACAATCGTCCGATGGATGCGACGCAGCTCAACACCTTTGCAGCCTATGGTGGTGCAGTCGACCAGCGGGCATTTGGGCATAGTCGCGCCGCGAAATATGGAGCAGTAGGTGTTGTGGTACGCTCCATGACAACACGACTAGACGATGTGCCACATACTGGAACAATTGCCTACGTGGAAGGCGAACTCACCGTTCCAGCCTTATCTATTAGTACTAATGACGCTGAAAAACTGAGCCAACTCCTGCAATACGAAAACATCCAGCTCTACATGCAGAACAACTCTCATATGTCAACACCGAAGCCTTCTTATAATGTGATTGGAGAGATCACAGGCAGCGAGTTTCCAGATGAAATCATTTTAGTGGGTGGTCATTTAGACTCTTGGGACATCGGTCAAGGGGCACACGATGACGGCACGGGTTGTGTACAAGCAATGGATGTACTACAACTCATGAAACGCCTAGACTATCGACCCAAACGAACGATTCGTGCTGTCCTATTCATGAATGAAGAAAACGGACAAGCAGGCGCGATAGCGTATCGAGATGCATCTATGGCAGCCAAAGAATATCATCTAGCAGCTATCGAATCGGATAGAGGTGGATTTACACCACGTGGCTTTACGTGTGAAGCAGATGCCAGCGTTTTTGAAGAAAAATTTAAGCAACTAGGAGAGTGGTTGCCTTTGTTATCGCCTTATGGGTTGGACATCAAAAAGGGAGGTTCGGGAGCAGATATTTCCAGACTGAAACCGCAAAAAGGGATGCTGTTCGGCTTTTTGCCAGATAGTCAACGCTATTTTGATTATCATCATACAGGCATTGACAACATCGAAGCGGTGAATAAACGGGAGCTGGAATTGGGGACGGCAGCGATCTTGAGTTTGGTGTATTTAGTGGATCAATATGGACTTTGAGAAAGAGGAATGAGAGTTTCGAGAGGTGAAGGGTGAGAGCTAATTAAACGATAACAGAGATGGAACGGACTATTTTGGATGCTACGGATGAGAAAGAAAATGGTCGATATGCGCGGCGGTCGTTTTGGTTGTTTTTG
>CAYLPW010000102.1:0-2809 GCA_964385665.1 uncultured Saprospiraceae bacterium | reverse complement strand
GGGCATCTTCTATAAATTTAGGAATTAAAGGAAGTGTTTCTTCGGCTAGTTCTTTGCCATAGTCGTGACTTAAAGCATTTCGATTATCTCTGTACATCAGCCATCGTTCGGATTCTTCTAATGTCATCAAGTCATACTTTGCTGCATGCCTAAATACATCTTTGAAGTAGAGACGATCAACCGCCCTTTTAGAGTGCATATAAGGAGCTAGACATCTCTTTAACAATTTTCCACTCTGTTCTAGTATGATTTCAAACTCTTTGATAGTAGCAGAACGATAGAGTTCATATTCGATACTCTCTTCTTCTGCTTTTAATAGCTCACTATATGCTAATGTTATCGTTTTAATACAGCGATCCAGAAAGTCTGTTTGAATAATCATACTACGTTGCGTTTGAAAAATCAGGTCGCAAAATAATCAATCTTTCACGATCTCAGTTTCACACACGCTCATCTACTCCTCATGATGGGCAGCCACATATATCCCATACAGCATAATCGCTACCGCAAGTAAGGCAAACCAAAGTTTCCACACTGGATCATTAATCAACAAAATACAAACAGACGCTAAAATCGCACCGAAACCAGCGATGACTTCTCCTTTTTCCTGAAAAATAGGCATGGCAAATCAATTTCCAGCAAAAACGCGCTGACCAAAGCATATCTTCGATCAGCGCGTTCATATTTTAGTCAGAATTTGACTTTAACCTTATTCAATTATATTTCCGAAGCTGGACGTGGAAACTGAACGTGTACTTTGTCGCCTTCTCTATCCAAAGGCAATTCATCCAATCGGTCGTAACGACGCAAGTCAATCCAACGATGTCCCTCGCCAAATAGCGAATAACGACGCTGCATCAACAATTCATCGACTAAGGCATCCTCTGACGTATCGCCAGCATAATCATCCAAGCCAGCTGCATTGCGAATAATATTGATGGCACGAACGGCTTCCTCATTATCGCGACCAATATTTGCTTCCGCATACATCAAAATCAACTCTTCATTGCGAATCATGATAGCAGGAGAAGAATTGGATTCGTATAGTGCGACTTGAAACTGACTGGTCAATCCATCAATGCTGATCGGTTCGCCAGTATCTGTCACTTTAGACAAACGGTTGTCACCTTCTTCTGCTTCGGCTGCAAAACTCGGGTGCGCCATGTAGTTGTCAACGCCAGGAACGTAGAACAACGGATTCGCAGCATCATTACCAGTTGGTCCACCAAAAGTATAGTAGGCACCAGCATCTAAGTCGCCGTCCAAATCTAAGAACGACTCCTCCAACAAACTTAACACTTCATCATCTTTCTCAGAATACAGAGCAGTACGCGCCGCAATAGCGCGATTGAATTGACTTAGTGCTTCTACACTTGAAGATGAAATAGTATTAAAGCCTTTCAATGGAAAAGCAAGTCCGTCTGCGCTACTTAGCTGCGCGAATCCTTCATCTAAAATAGCTCGGATACCAGCTAGTGATTCATCAAAGCTATTCGTAAATGGACCTAAGTTGTCAGGGTCATTGACGTCTAGGCGAATGCCGTTTTCGTATTGACGAGTTGCTTCTAATAGTAATTCGTAACCTGTAATGGTATTGGCAAGTCCTAGAAAGGAGTTCTCTTGACTCGCAGTCAAGGACGCTGAGGTATTCGCAACCGCTGTTTTTAGCAAATTTGCATTTCGGACAGACCGATAGCGACCGAAGTAAGTACGTGTCGTCAAGAAACCTTGATCGTCTAAATCACCGCCGTTTCGTCCGAGTAATTCACCCGTATAACGTGGATCTGTTCCTCGCAAATCGTAATATTCTCGACCGACCATATTGGTGGTCCAAAAATGGAACGCCATATCTTCTCGAATGACCGCTTGTAGTCCGTTCGCTAATAATATCAAGTCGGCTAAAGTCGCCCCATCCTCGAAACTTTCGATGGTAGGTGCATTGGGGTTAGGTACTTCCTCCACTTCGCAGGATGTCAGCCCAACAAAAGCGAGAAAGCAGTATAGAAATAGTATTTTTTTCATTGTATTTTATTTGAAAGAGATATGAGATTGTGAGACGTGAGATGTGAGACTTTTTCTGCTTGTAGCTAAAAATTCACATCTATTACTCCAATTCTCTTCACTCTGATAGATCAAAAGATGAATAGTTCTGATGACTGATTGTGCTGAGTTCTGCCTATCGCTGAATTAGCTAACAGCCAACAGCCAATAGCTCACTAAAAAGTGGCACTAATATGGAAATTATACGTCTTACTCGCTGGGTAAGGTGTTACTTCTACTGCATTGACCAACACACTATTACCGAAGTTAGACACCTCAGGGTCATAACTGTTGTAGTTGAAAATGTTAATTAAATTTCTAGCAGAAACTCCTAAACGCATATTAGAAAATACGCCTTCCAAACGTGGAACGGTGTAGTACAATCCAATCTCGCGCAAACGCAGATAACTCGCATCCTCGATGTATAAACCAGGATGAATACCGAACTGCGATAAGCGATAATCACCATTGCTCAACTGTCCAGAAGGATCAAGTCCAGAGTCGTCGAAGTCCCAAGTCAATGAACCTAAATCGTACAATAAGGTACTCAAGTTGATGCCGTCGCCTCCTTCTTTCCAATGCAACAACCAGTTCATCTCGAAGCCTTTCCACTGCAAACTATTCGTCCAAGAGAAGTTAAAGTCTGGTTCCATATCTCCAAAAACCATAAACGGACTACCTTCTTCTGCGATGTTTACGTTGGAACAGTCGCTATCACTATTACACTGTGTGGGATCAACATTTCCACCCAAAATAGTAGCTGGAAATC
>CAYLPW010000101.1:8965-16693 GCA_964385665.1 uncultured Saprospiraceae bacterium | reverse complement strand
CTACAAAATACCTACTTGCTTTTTATTCTCAATTGCTGTATATTAGTTGAATAAGCCGTCCATTGACCATCGAAACTGACCACTCACTCAAGCTGCACCCGCGCTAACAATGATTGACCGCTTCTTGCGTTAGCAAGTAACAAGAATCTAAAGCTCATCACCCAACCACTAAAACTTGATGTCTTATGAAGTATTGGCTACTCCTTATTTCTATTCTTTGCTTTACCGCAACACGCTCTTTGGGACAAGACTGTGCCAGTCAAATCTCCGAAGACAAGATTATTAACAACATTAATATTCTACGTACACACGATCAGACGTTAGTGGTGCGTGGCAACTATAGCTATTCCATCGCGCTACGAAATGAAAGTAAGGGCGTCATCGCTACGGTGACTTCCAAGGCTGGAGTCTCCTTCAATCAGAATGATGAGATTATTTTCATGGATGTCAATAAAGTCCGAAAAACCTATCGCTTCATCGAGCAAGGTAAAAAGAGCCAACAAGGTGATATTCCTCAGTACACCAATTCTCTACAACTAGATTTAGATGCTGCTAAATGGTTCGCTAGTAGTATTATTGAGACGATCTATATTAAGAATAATGTGCAAAATCAGATGCGCAAGTTTACCGTCAACCCGAATAGACAGTTAGAATTTAAGCAATTGGCGACTTGTTTTGTACAAAAATTAGATCCCACCATGGTCAACGACCAAAAGATAGACGCCGATTTGCCTTCACCCAAAGATGGTGTTCCGATCAGTGCTACCTCTTCTATCAAGCAAGCAGTGCCTAGTGGACAAATGAAAAATGATCCTGAAGTCAAAACGCTTGAAGGACAACTAGCCGCTACTAAAAAGAGACTACGTGCAGAGATAGCTGCTGAAGAGCAAAAAGCAACGACTATAAAAGCCAACCTACAAAGCGAAGTGACACAAGCACAAGAAGAAGCGGCTCGTAAGAAATCGCAGTACGCTCAAGAAGTAGTCGAAGCGCGCGAACGCTCACAAGCCGAAATAGAGGAAGCACGTACCGCTTTAGCGAATAGCATCACCGAAGCAAGAGAGAATGCAAATAGTGAGAAAGAACGCATCCAATTGGATGTGCGAGAAGCGCGGCAGAAAGCAACTGAAACCATAGAAAACGCCAAGCTAGAAGCAGCACAAGAGGTAGCGACAACACGCGAAGCAGCAGCAGCAGCAGTCAAAAAAATTAAAGAGCAACTAGAACTAGCAAAGGTAGAATATGCAGACGAAATTGCATCGGCTAAAGAAACAGCTAATAGTGAACTGCAACGTATTCGAGAAGAGACAGCCGCAACTATACAGGCAGCTCGTGAGCAGGCAAAGCTCGAAAAAGGACAAACTACCGAAGATGTGGTCAACGCTAAATCGACTGCTGCCGAACAAATTTTGGCAGCCAAAGAAGATGCCGCTACTACTATAGCTCAAGTACGTGAAGACGCTGTCTTGGAGAAAGAAAAAATAGCGTTTGAAATAGCAGAAGCACGGCGAAGAGCAGCTGAGGAGAAAGCAGTCGTTCAAGAAAGCAATGCCAGTGCTATTGCTGACCTCAAGGAACAAAATGCACAAGAAAAAGCAACTTATGCAGTAGAAGTAGCTGAAGCGAAACAAAAAGCAGCAGAGCAAATCAGTGCTACTAAACAAGCCGTCGCCGAACAACAAAAAGTAGCTGATACTGCTGTGCAAAAAGCGCAAACATCTGTAGCAGAAGCCCAGACTGCCGCCGCACAAGATATCGCTGATGCTAAAGCCAAAGCTGCACAAACTATTCAGGAAATCAACAAAACAGAAGCTACCAAAGTCGCACAAGCAAAAGAAAAAGCAGAAGTCGAACGCACCCGAATAGCCGAAGAAGTGAAAGTAGCAAAAGAGAACGCGACAGCAGAGAAGACACGTATTGCAGAGGAACTTAAAAAAGCAATAGCAGCAGCAAAAGCGCAAGAGGAAACGGTGAAAACGGAAGCCTCTAAAGATGTGTTAGCAGCGCGTGAAAAAGCGGAAGAAGAGATCGAAAAAGCAAAAGTAGAAGCGGATAAAGTAGTGCAGACTACCGCTAGTCAAATTGCTGACGCAAAGACACAATACGCTTCGTCTGTAGAAACTGCTAAGACTACTGCGGAAGCCAGAATGAAGACGATTCAAGAAGAAGCTGCACGAGCAGTACAGGAGGCAGAAATACAAGAAAAAACAGCAAAATCAAGTTCAGCACAGGAAGTAGTGGCAGCACGCGAACAAGCTGCATCAGAGATCAAAAAAGCTAGACTAGAAGCTGCTGCTGAAATTGCGAAGTCGAAAGAGAAGGCAGCACGTATCGCGCAGCAAAGTGCTGAACAAACGGCAGAGAGTAAACGTGCCGCTGCTGAACGAATAGCTACGACACAGCAAGAGGAAGCGAAAGCCATACAAACTGCCCGAAGAAAAGCAGCTGAAGAAAAGCAAGCTGCCATAGCAGAAGTAGCCAAAGCAAAAGAAATGGCAGCTCGTGAGATAGCTGCTACTCAAGAACAAGCTGCCACAGAAGTGAAACATTTGCAGGATGTATTAGCCCAGCAAAAAGAAACCTTAGCACTTGCCGTGTTGGATGTACGAAAAGAAGCAGCAGCGGCTATCGCAGCCGAAGAGGAAGCGGCAGCTAAGCAGATAGCTGAGTTACAGAAAAGTAATAATGAAGAACTTAGCACATTGCGTCAAAATCATGCAGGCGAAAAAGAAACACTCGTTCAGCAACAAAAGGACGAACTAGCGATGCTCCAAAATGAGTTGGAAACAGCAAGAAGCAATCAACGTATTGCATTGAAAGAACTACAAGACAACTTAGCCACCAAAAAAACACAGTACAATGAGGAGGCAGCCGCTGCTAGAAAAGCCTCTTTAGAAGAAGTCGGTGCGGTACAAAAAGAAACATCTGCTCAGATCTATGCTGCCCGGCAACAGGCGAAGGAAGAAATTACCAAGATCAAAGCGAGTACAGCGAAGACTATCACCGACGAGCGTGAAAAGCTGCAAGCTATGCAGCAGCAAGTCGAGGAGCAGAAAAAACAGCTATTGGAACTACAGAAACAGGTGAAGGAATTGGAAGCAGATTTGGCGAGTAAGAACAAAGGTGGAAAATAAAATGCGGTCGGTTGTCACGTCGCGACTATGAAGAACGCGATGTGACTACCTACCGACTTCGCTTGAGTACGCGATCAATTTTTTCGATCCATTTTTGATCGCTTCGACGGTCGCAATTTTGGCAAAAGTTGTTAATGTCATAGCCGCTCCAAGTGTCAATGATTGTTTTTGGCGAATAGACTTCTCCTCGAAGTTGATCGTCAAAATTGTCAAGCATCCAATAGTGTATGCCAGCCTCGCGTTCCCGATCAATAGCAGTGGCCACTGCTACTCCTTCATCTGGCAGTCGTTCTAGGTAGTGTCGACTATAAATCGTGTGTACAAACATCCACAAGGAACTCGAAAAATCTGGAAAAACAATGAAAGCAGCTGGCTGAGGATCATTCCGAACCACGTGCTGACAATAGCGAAAGGTCTGACATGCCCAATTTTTCTGACTCGACCGAATACCGAAGTAATTAAAGCTTCGATTCGCTAGATAGGATGTTCCCCAAAAACTCTCTCGTGCAGCTTTGCTCGCTAAGACCCGCCAGTCAATTAAATACTTCCATCCGTAATATTGAGAATACAAAATGACATCGTACAAGAACGCATCTTGGATACTTTCTAGTAGATTGTCTGGCACTTCGCTAGGTGGCAAAGTCAAGTACCACCTATTTGTTTCGGGTATTTGTCTGACTACTTCAAACTCCTCATTCAATACTGATAATTCTGCTAGAATCGCTTGTACACTATCGCCGCGCAAGGCAGGTTGCGCACTGACTATCGTCGTGCAGATAAAAAGGAAAAAAAGACTAAGCAGGAGACGCATAGGAGGTAGATTCAAGAAACACCCTCGCACCAACTTTGTCAGCGCGGAATAGGGTCTTGAGGGGGAAGAATAGTATTTTTTCAGCACCACTCTTCTCCCTCAAACTCCCATAATTTAAACATTATAAAAACTTAATTTACAGTTTATCAACCACACAGTTCGTCCAATATATAGACCATTTCTCCAACCTCTCCAACCTCTCCAACCTCTCCAACCTCTCTCACCTCTCTCACCTCTCTACTGTATATCATCCCCTCTTAGTATTCGATATCGCTTTCTGGCTTCTACTGCAAACGTACTTCCTGAAAAGTCAATGAATAAAGTCTCGTACAACGACTTCGCTTTCTCCAAATCATTCAACTGCGTCTCATACAGTTCTGCCAGTTCAAACAAGGCATTGTCTGCTCGAATCTCTTCAGCATGCTTCTCAATGATCTGCTGATACACCTCCACTGCTGCTTCGTACTTATTCTGTTTCTTGTAAATCTGTGCCTTCAAATACAACACATCGTCTTGCAAGCCATGTGCCGGAAAGCGCAAACTGATAGTTTCCATTTTCTCAAAGGCTTCTTCAAATCTATTTTGGAAAACCAGTAGTTCAGCATCAGCATACAACTCTAGTGGGACAGCGGTAGTATCCAGTCCCAAATTATCCATAATAAAGACCGACATGTCGATGGCGTCATTAGAAATCAAACGCGAAGTAGATGCTTTGAGGACGTCAAACTGTGCTTGCGCCCATTCAAATTCTTTGGCGTAGTACGACAACTTGGCGTTGCGATAACGGGCTTGATGTCCCATCACATCTTCCTTGAACTCTTTGTCTACTTGTGAATATAGCAGCGTCGCTTCCCAGACTTCGCCTTGCATCAAATAAAAGTCGGCTAATCGAATTTTCGCACTCGCTAAAGTATAGCGGTTCATACTGGGGTATTCAATCAACTCTGCCAACAACTGAATCGCTTTGTCAATATCATTCAGATAAAATGCTTCAAACTCCGCCAATTCCAGTATAATACTTGCACTGCGCTTGTTGCGACCGAACTCGTTCAAAAACGTTTCATATTCCTGTTCCAATGCCTTCAACTCTTCTTTAGAATAGCTAAAGCCTTCTACCAGTCGGTTTCTCTTCGCCGTCAATGACTTCTGTTTCGCGTCCAAATAAAAGCTAGAAACTGGTCCTTTTTTTTCGATGATGTATTCATATGCATCAATCGCCGCCTCGTAGTCGCCCGCCTGAAACGCAATTTCTCCCAACTGATAGACCCGACTTCCATTTTCATTTAACCGACGATCCAATGCACGGACTTGTCGCAATGCTTTGGTGTAGTCTTCTTCTTGAATGAACATCCAGGCTAACAATTCCACATACTCCGTGGCGTTCGGTTGCGACTGAATGCGTGAGTAAAGTTCTTGCTTGGCGATGTCGTAGCGACTAGCTGGCAAATAGCGTTGTAGTAGGGTTTTGATGGTTTGCATACGGGCGGGATTCGCAGATAGGCTGTTGAGGTATTCTTGTATCATCAGTTCCGTTTCGCCGTTTCTGCGGTAGAGTTCTGCTAAGTTGTAAGAGAAGAGGTTGTTATCATCCAATAGCTTTCCACCCTTTTTATACACTTCTATGGCTTCATCGTACTTGGATAGACTCAGAAACGAATTCGCCAGTTGCGTCACAAAAAACTTGTCTGCTGGTAGTTTTTTAATCGCTTTATCGTACTGTTCTTGTGCCTCTTCGGACTTCAATTGCAATTCTAATAAATTACCATACGACACATACATTTTCAAGTCATCTGGGTACTTACGCATTTGTTTTTTCACTGCCTTCTCTGCTTCGCCATATTGCTCAAGCGCGACCAAACTATTCAGATAGCGATCAAAATAATAGTTGTTGCGCTCATTCTGCTCGTACAGTTCTTGGTACATGCTGGCTGCTTTGGCGTACTCACCGTTTTGGTAGTACTGTTGCGCTAAGCGGGCGTTTTGAGCGTTGATGCCCGTGTACAGTAGCACAGCGATGAGTAGGAAAAATAGCTTCTTCATGTGATCTTGATAAATGGTCGTCTAAATTGGTGTCGCAATAAAGGTAGGTGGATGCTGTTAAAAACGTAAATGGTGGGCAAAAGTTGTTTTAGGGAATTGTGGTCGATCGAAAATTAGGATGTAGCTTCCTTTTCTATCCTAATAATCAATTTTTCTTCTCTAATTGGTTTCTCCTGATGAGTAACAGGCTGGATAAAACATTGATAAATTGAATCTACTTCTTCCTCTAGTCGCTCTTATAAAAAGGGTAGATTATTCTGTTCGTCATCAATAGAAATAAGTCCCAATCCACCGCGTAATCGGTCGCCAATTGAAATACAACACAAAGCCCAATGCAATAACCACAAAAAGCAAAATCAATCGAATATTTCGCCAATCTCTAGCCGCACGTTCGCGCCGACTTTTGTAGGCTTTGCGTCTAACTACTTTTTTTGCCATTAAAATGAAAATTAATAAAAGAAGACGGCACACTCGCCTCAATTTGCCAACTTTTAAAACAGTGTAGCAAGTGTGGTGACCGCAAAAATAATAAAAGGAAGATAGAGTTTACAGGGATGCCAATTTATGATGTTTAGTTTTAAAGAAAGCAGCTATTTTAGCTCCTAAGACATTCAATTCCGAAAGCTATGGACTTACTTCTGACTCCTATAGTGTAGTGTGGGGGACGAATAAATCAGTATACATATCTACTAAATATATGGCTTTTAGTGCTGTAAAAGGCTAATTTCTAGGTGAAATCACGCGAATTTATGGTATCACTCCATTATGACGGAAGAGCCATTCGTAAGATAAATAAAAAAGACTTTTGAAGTAACTCCAACTTCAAAAGTCTATTATTCTACTGTAAGAGCAGCTGAATACCAACAGCTGAAATAGCCGATAGCTAAAGGCTGGTAACTTTCTTACAATTTAGAAGCGCCTTCGTTTGCATTATTGTATCGCTTCGACACTTCCGCCCAGTTGATAACATGGAAGAAATGATCGACATAGTCGCCACGGTTGTTCTGATAGTTCAGGTAGTATGCGTGTTCCCATACATCCAAACCTAAAATCGGCGTGCCTTGTTTTTCAGCGACATCCATCAATGGATTGTCCTGATTCGGTGTAGATGTAATGAATAATTTATCGTCTTCATCGACACACAACCAAGCCCAACCTGAACCAAACTGTCCAGTAGCGGCTGCTTTGAACTCTTCTTTAAATTTATCTAAGCTACCAAAATCACGCGTGATCGCTTTGTGAATGTTTTGGCTTTCTTTCAATTCGCATTGGTCAGCTGGACAAAGAATTTCCCAGAATAAGGCGTGGTTGAAGAATCCACCACCATTGTTGCGAACGCCACTAGACATTTTAGAAACATTTCCTAAAATCTCTTTGATGCTTGATTTTTCGTGTCCTGTGCCTTCTAGAGCAGCGTTTAGCTTGCTAGTATAACCAGCATGGTGCTTGTCGTGGTGAATGCGCATGGTGCGTCCATCAATGTGTGGTTCTAATGCGTCGTAGTCGTAAGGTAGATCAGGAAGCTGAAATGCCATGTGTTGCTTTTTTTTTGAAGATGCTAGACGTTAGATGTTAGACAATAGACTACTTCACTTTGTGCAATAATCCGCTTAGTTTGTCTTTCATCCATCTCTATTATCTTTTGCTTATTAGAAAATGAATAATTTGGTAAGAAAACAGACCATTGCTTCTAGTCTGCTCTCTTTTCTCCGTAACAGTTTTGCGTTGGATAGGTTTGGCGAA
>CAYLPW010000101.1:0-8865 GCA_964385665.1 uncultured Saprospiraceae bacterium | reverse complement strand
AGAGATTTACAAAATCTTAAAGATTTTACAAATCTGAACGCGAAACATGTATTTTCGCGCCTTCATTCGATCATGCTATATACGTAGGGAAGAACAGTCTAACGTCTAGCATCTAATACCTGCCTGCCACAGACGACAGTTAGGCAGGTCTAACATCACAACATGAGAAGAACCGCAATAGCAGACTTAACGGAACAGCATATTGGACAGGAAGTAAAAGTATCTGGATGGGTACGTGCTTTTCGTTCCAACCGATTCATCGCCTTGTACGATGGCTCTTCTTTTAATACCGTTCAGGTAGTCGTACCTGATGAATACGACGAAAATGTGTTGAAGCAAATTAGTTTTCACGCCTGTATAAGTGCAGTAGGAGAAGTAGTGGCTTCGCAAGGAAAAGGGCAAACGATAGAAATTGTAGCGAAAGAAATAGAGATTCTAGGAAGTGCTAACCCAGACGAGTATCCTTTGCAGCCGAAGAAGATGACGATGGAGTTTTTGCGCGAAAAAGCACACCTTCGGATGCGAACGAATACGTTTGCAGCGGTCTTTCGTATTCGACATGGAGTAGCGTATGCAGTACATAAGTTTTACAATGATCGTGGTTATTATTACATGCACACGCCCATCATCACGGGAAGTGATGCGGAAGGAGCTGGCGAGATGTTTGGTGTGTCGACCTTTAGAGCGAACGAAGCACCTTTAAATGAAGAAGGTACAATTGACTACAAACAAGATTTCTTCGGCAAAGCAACCAACCTAACAGTCTCTGGTCAGTTGCAAGCGGAGATTGGCGCCTTGGCGTTGGGGAAAGTGTATACATTCGGACCGACTTTTCGAGCGGAGAATTCCAATACTTCCCGCCATTTAGCCGAGTTTTGGATGATCGAACCAGAAGTTGCCTTCTACGACATTCACGACAATATGGATTTGGCACAAGAGTTTTGTCAGTATCTAATCCAATATATTCTAGACAACTATCCCGACGATCTTGCTTTTCTGGACAAACGCATTCAAGATGCGGAACGCAGCTTGCCGAAAGACAAACGTCGTCCGATGAGCTTGATTGAAACGCTTCGATTTGTCGTCGACAATGACTTTGAGCGCATTACTTATACGGATGCCGTTCGTATTTTGCAAAGTTCTAAACCATACAAAAAAGGCAAGTTTGAATTTGAAGTGGAATGGGGGAAAGATTTGCAAGCGGAACACGAACGCTATTTGGTTGAAAAACATTTCAAAAAACCAGTGATTGTTCGTGACTATCCAGCCTCCTTCAAGGCATTTTATATGCGAATGAACGATGAAGACGAAGCAGTACCAGGAAAAACGGTCGCAGCTATGGATGTCCTGTTTCCAAACATCGGTGAAGTGATCGGCGGTTCACAACGGGAGGAACGCTACGACGTGTTGTTGAGTCGAATGGAAGAAATGGAGGTATCACCTGAGGAATTGTGGTGGTATCTAGAGTTGCGCCAATTTGGGGGTGCGCCACACGCTGGTTTTGGAATGGGCTTTGAACGAATGGTGCAGTTCATCACTGGTATGGGGAATATTCGAGATGTCATTCCGTTCCCACGTACGCCAGGGAATGCGGAGTTTTAAACGAGAGGTTAGATGGTAGACGATAGACATTAGACTCGCACCAATTCATAACTTTTTAGCTTGTCAAACAGAAATATCTGTATACCTCTTTTGATACTACTGACAAATGATAGCAATTTGTTAGCTGTCTATTGTCTATGATCTATTGTCTAGCATCTAATGTCTTGAAATGTCCAAAATCTTCATTCTCAACAACTATTCTTTCGAGCGCGTCGGGCGGGAAGTCGCAGCAGGTAAAAAGCCGCGTCATCACTTGTATGCTGCTGATGCGTTGGGTGAGTTGGCTGATGAGGTCGTTATCGTTCCTTTTGATGAGACTGGTCGGCATATTTGGAGTCGAGTGAGTCGGTGGTGGCGCAAAAGTAAAATACCTATCCCATTGGGCGATCTACATCAACAGGTTTACGTACTGAAACGCCTCCGAAAGAATGACATCATTTACGCACCTTGTCAGACACAGACACAGTTGCTTACTTATCTACGTCGGTTTCGCTTACTGCCTAATAAAATTGTTGTCTTGGCACATCATCCGCCCATCCGAGGACGCTTTCAAGGTTTTCGGCGATGGCTCTTTCGGCAGGAGTTGAAAGGAAGTGCAGCCTATCCAGCTTTGGCTACGGCGATCACTGAACAAATAAATGCTCTCGTTCCTAATAAAAGTAGTGCTTTGCATTGGGGTCCTGCTATTTCATTTTATCAACACCTGGCACGACAACGCTCCACCTCCACTACCTTTTTAGCAGCAGGACGCACTGGACGGGATTTTTTGACGTTTGCGAAAGCGTGTTCCGCGACCAATGTTGATGCCCACATCATCTGCCTTCAACAAACTTATGAGCGACAGCTCCAATCTCTCAACTTGCCCTCATCCATTCGAGTCACTACCAATAGTGCTGAAAACAGTCTTTTGTACGACAAACTCGTTCCCTTGATGGCGGCTGCAGAAGTGATTTGTATTCCATTATTTCACAGCAACGAGCATTTAGCTGGTCTGACTAGCTTGACGGACGCTTTGGCACTAGGAAAAGCCATCATCATGACGCGCAATCGGTTTATTGATATTGATATTGAGGCGGAAGGGATTGGGATTTGGGTAGAAGTGGACGATGTGAAAGGATGGATAGCCGCATTAACTCGACTGCAAAACGATGAGCAGTTGCGAAAAACGATGGGCGAACGTGCATTGCAATTGGCGCAGGAAAAGTGGAATGCTACGCAGTTTGCTACAGAAATCAAGCAACTCATCATAGCATAAAAAAGTAAAGGCTGCTTGATTTCTCAAACAGCCTTTACTTTTTGGTATATTTTACTATTAGTTAGTCCATTAGACTAGTACTTGATGTCGAATTCATAGCTATCACCATTTCCAGTATCTGTTACGTTAACATCAGTACACTGAATTAAGTAAGTGACACCAGCACGCTGTACCGCAAAAACATCGCCCACTTGTACAGGCATACTAACTGGCTCGTCATTTATACTGTCTGTACAGTCACAGTTGGAGTCGTCACCATCTAGCTCTATACCTGAAGCGAAAGCATCACTTATTTGCTCTTGAAACTCAACTGTTTCAAAAGTCAAACCTTCTGCTACTTTACCTAGATCATCTACAAAGACCACAGTTGCTCCATTAGCACCAGAGATTTGTTGTCTCCAATTTCCAGCTACCGTTGCACTACCGTTGTCAATACCTTCATCTTGGATGTCTGCTTCGGCAGCATCAGAACCTACACTTGTACCAGTTGATAAATCCAATCCACCTGTACCAGCAGGACCTGCTTGATTCAGTAACACACCAGTAAGTGTCATTTCCAACGCAGTACCAGAAAGCTCTGTTGTTAATATGAAAGAAGTCGTACTGACCTGTCCGTTTTCGTCTTCTATATCAGCAGAGTAGGTATAGACACCTGCATCTGTGATACTAGCATCTGGTGTGACTTCAATCTCGTAAGTCGCTCCGTTTTCCTTAGCGTCTGTATCTACGATCAATAGTGGATTAGCACTCAAGTTGATACGATCCAGAGGTACACGTGTGTTATCCTCAAAGACAGTCAATGTTCTTAGATCAGAAGATCCTGGTGTTACATTCACTTTAAATTTGATGGACTGACCTACGTCTTGTGTGGCATCAAAAGAAATAAAACCAGCCTCGTCGACTAAAGAAATAGAAGGTCCTACGTCGTCTATACCACCTCCTAGTACGTCGTCGTCTTCACAAGAAGCAAAGAAGAAAATCGCCAAAACGAATAAGATAGCGGATTTTAAATTAAATGTTGTCATAATAAAATTCGGGTTTGTAATGATAAATTAAATGCCGATTCCGAAGTTCGGCAAAATGATAGTTTGCTTGTCAAGAGTAAAAGGTAATAGGCGAACGTTAGTTCGATTTTGAGCGACCGAAACAGTATGCTCTCTCTTCCCTTATCTCCATAAATCCCTGCTGTAGTTACTATTGCCGCTTTGCCTTTTTCATCGCACGATACTGCTCGTATTGTTCTGCCGTAAGTACAGCACGCATGTCTGCTAAATGGCTTTGTCGCAGCTCGTTAGCTTGCTGTTTTTTTTGCTCTTTGGTCAAGTTCGTATCTTGACGAACCGCTTGTGCTGCCTGCTTGTATTTTTCATTGACTGCTTTTAGATCAGCTTCTTGCTCAGTTGTCAAATTCAGTTCTGTCATGGCTGCATCGCGCTCAGTTTTTCGCTCAGCACGTTTTTCTGCGACTACTTTTTGGTACTCCACGTAGCGTTCTTCGCCCATGATAGCTTTGATCTCTGCTTTGCGCTCCTGTTGCAATGCCCTTAGCTTTTTTCCTTTTGCTGGTCGATCTAAAGTAGCATCCTTGCGGACAGTTTTAGCTGCTTCCTTGAAGTTTTGATCGGCTGTTTGAATGGCTTCGATCTCTGTTGCTGTGAGTCCTGCTTCATTCAAAGCTTGTTGTTGTGCAGTTTGTGCGTGTGCTACTGTCGCCAATACTAGTAAAAGCAGAACTAGACTATTTTTCGTAAAATTCATAAGTTATTATTGTTTTAATATGCTTGTCGCTATCAAGCATGCTATAAATGTCTATTTAGCGATGCTTATTGTTTTTATTATCAAAAGTTTAGTGTTTCTATAGACTACTCTAAAGATGGAAAGTATACTAAGGCGGTGTTAAATTTTGCGCTTAAACTGTTAAGAGACAATCCTATGTTTAGGGAGGATGAACCGAAACGCGAGTATATGCTTAGCTGTACACTAGTTGAACATTACACCTGTAAGATTCTCATTATTTAATGAGCTATTTTAAGCTCAAGTTGCTTGTATTTTAATAGATTTGCTGCCCCCATTTGAAGCGCGCATCTTCCAAACCTACTATTTCCCTACCACACCACCACACACTGCTCGGGCTACTCACACGCACAAACCAGATTATTTATATAAAATTACTAGTTCTATTATGAAACAGTATCTTCTACCTGTTCTCTCCCTTTTTTTATTTTTTACCTTTAGTTATGTTCAGTCTCAACCTTGTACATTTGGGTCTTCAGGAGGATTTCCTTGCGCCCAAATCAATCTCCAGGCACAGCTCGATTTGAATGATCTTCGCGCCATTGGAGATGGCAATGATATTTGGGGATGGACAGATCCTTCTACCAACAAAGAGTATGCACTGATTGGACTAAGTAATGGCACAGCATTTGTAGATGTTAGTGATCCGCAGAATCCTGAACTCTTGGGTAATCTTGCAACTCACACTAGCAACTCTTCATGGCGGGATATTAAAGTTATTGGTAATTACGCGTACATCGTGAGTGAAGCATCGGGTCATGGGCTACAGGTATTTGATCTAACCCGTTTACGTCACGTACCCAATACGCCAGTTAATTTTACGGAGGATGGACACATGGACTTCGGCAATGCCGGACGCGCACACAATATCGTTGGCAATCCAGAAAGTGGATTCGTCTATCTAGTAGGTACTTCTGGCTATGGCAGCGGAGGAATGACTGCCGTCGATCTATCACAACCTACTCAGCCTCAAGTCGTTAGCAACTATGGTGACGATGGCTATACACATGATGCTCAATGTGTCATCTATCGTGGTCCTGATACAGATTATATTGGACAAGAAATCTGTATTGGATTGAATGAAGATGAAATGGTAGCTGTCGACTATACAGATAAAGATGACCCAACACGAATTTCAAGAGCGACTTACCCTACAAATAGTTATGTACATCAAGGTTGGTTGACGGATGATCACCGTTATCTATTAGTCAATGATGAGACGGACGAGGGATTCCCGAACAACACACGTACCTATATTTTTGATCTACTTGATTTGGACAATCCAAACTATATTGGTGTACATGTACACACTACTCGCTCTATAGACCATAACTTGTATGTCAAAGGCAACTACGCTTATCTATCCAACTATCGCTCAGGACTACGCATCATGAAGCTGGACGATATTGCTAATGCTACCTTGAATCAAACTGCCTTTTTTGACGTTGATCCGAATAGCGACAGTCCAACATATAACGGTTCTTGGAGTAACTATCCCTACTTCAAAAGTGGCAACATCATTGTCAGTTCTATTGAAGATGGTCTATTCGTGGTGAAGCCTACATTTCCTCATTTTGTATTAGCCAATGATGGAGCATCAGTGGTTAAATTGTCACCAAATCAACTACGGCAGATCTCCGTTGATTACAACGAATACGGAGGATTCAGTCAGAATGTTAACCTATCTATTGAGAGCATACCTAGCGATTTGCAAATCAGTTTATCAACAGCAACTATTAGCGCCGATGGTGTTGTCAATATTCAAATCTCTGCCAATAGCAATGCCACACCTGGCAGCTACCACGTTGTTTTGAGAGGAACCTCCGCTGATGGTACAGCAATAGAACGTCTTGCATTTGGCATCATCATCGACAACGATCAGCCTGCTTGTCCTAGTACATTGACAGTTGCCAATGCACCATCTTCTATTCCTAATGGAACGTATCAAGCCAGCACGACCCTGACTTCATTTGGAAATGTACAGGCTGGCGATAATGTCATTTTCAAGGCTGGTCAAAACGTTACGTTGCTAGCAGGTTTTGTGGCGCAGTCAGGAAGTACATTTCGTGCATTCATCGAAGACTGTGGCACTGCCAATACGCAAACGCCACCAATAATTGACAAATACGTTGTTCCACAAACTTCAGCGGTGAGTGAGCGCTCCCCAAGTTCAATCAGTACAGTGACACCTAATCCAGCAATTGATAGAACTCGATTGGAAATTCGCGCGACCGAATCCGCTGAACTGAATATCCATGTAGTAGATCTGACTGGTCAACTGGTCAAAACGATACAGCAAGCACAGCAGATCAACGCGGGTAATCATGCCCTCGAAGTGCCTGTAGCTGACCTTAAAGCTGGTATTTATTTTATCAATATCCAGTTAGGCGAACAGCAGTGGAGCGAAAAATTAGTGGTGGTAGGCGGCGCGTAGATTGCCAAAAAAATCTTTATATTCGCTCATTCTTCAAAACGAGGATGGCACTTAGTAACTAAAAAAGTTGACTAGGCTTCGGAAGTGAGAGGCTTAGTCAATTTTTGTTTAAATCATACCGTGCATCCAAACAAAGTGATTTTAAACCAAGACAAATGAGAAAAATACGAATGGGAATGGTCGGCGGTGGTCGCGGCGCATTCATAGGTGGCGTACATCGCATGGCGGCAGCATTGGACGGACAAATAGAATTGGTGTGTGGTGCATTTAGTAGTAATCCAGAACGCTCTAAAGCTTCAGGAGAAGACTTATTTTTATCGCCTGATCGAGTCTATGGTAGTTATGCCGAAATGATCGAGAAGGAGAAACAACTACCAGAAGGCGAACGCATGGATTTTGTGTCGATCGTCACGCCCAATCACGTTCACTTTGGACCAGCGAAAATGGCGTTAGAAAATGGGTTTCATGTCGTTTGTGATAAGCCATTGGCGTTTGACATGGAAGAAGCGAAAGAGCTAGAACAACTTGTCAACGAAACAGGACTGATCTTTGCATTGACGCACAACTACACTGGCTACCCGATGGTGAAACAAGCCAAAGCCATGATCGAAAACGGCGATATTGGGACGATTCGGAAAGTGGTGGTCGAGTATCCTCAAGGATGGCTGACCGATAAGGTAGAAAACAAACAAGCGTCTTGGCGAACTGATCCATCGAAGTCTGGTATCGCTGGTGCCATGGGCGATATTGGAACACACGCTGAGAACTTAGCTGAGTATATGACTGGCTTACAAATTACCGAATTGTGTGCGGACATTACAGCTTTTGTTGAGGGTCGACAGTTGGATGATGATGGCAATATTTTGTTGCGTTTCGATAATGGTGCAAAAGGCATTTTACACGCCAGTCAGATAGCAGCAGGAGAAGAGAACAACTTAAATATTCGCGTCTACGGCACGAAAGCTGGCTTACAGTGGTTTCAAATGGAGCCTAACTCCCTCTACGTCAAATGGCATGGTAAAGCGATGGAAGTGATGCGGACTGGAGTAGGTGAGTTGTATCCATCTGCTCAAGCACATACCCGAATTCCAGCTGGACATCCAGAAGGCTATTTGGAAGCCTTTGGCAACATTTACCGTAATTTCGCCATGTGCGTGCGCGCACGACTAGAAGGAAAAGAAGTGGACGAAGTCTATAAAGATTTTCCAACCGTTTCGGATGGGGTACGCGGTATGCAGTTTATTTATAAAGCGATTGAGTCGGGGAAAAGCGAGGAGAAATGGACTAAATTTTAGTGAATTACGAATTACGGACTCGGCACTTTGTTGTTTTTAGCACGATCAGATATACTAAAAATTGATGATGAAAATTTCAGGTTCAAGCTAACCACAGCATCCGTAATTCGTAATTCAAATAGTCGCTGAAATGGAATGTCATTCCGCACCAGAACTCAATGTTCAGCATTCAAAGCAATCCACAAAATCCGTAATTCGTAATTAAAAAAGATGAGCTACGAAACCGTCATCGGGCTAGAAACCCACATTCAACTGTCTACTAAAAGTAAAGCCTTTAGTGGCGATGCCGTGCAGTTCGGGAGTGCGCCCAATCAGCACATTAGTCCAGTGACGTTAGCGTATCCTGGCACATTGCCGAAAGTGAATCGACAGCAAGTGCAGTTTGCTGTTCGTCTGGGACTGGCATTGGGTTGTGAGATCAACTTAAAAAACTGCTTTGATCGAAAAAATTACTTCTACGCCGACTTGCCCAAAGGTTTTCAAAC
>CAYLPW010000100.1:0-16700 GCA_964385665.1 uncultured Saprospiraceae bacterium | reverse complement strand
CAATATACACAACTAACTGATTGTCAGATAATTACTGACGGACACTAATGACTACATCTATTACTCACCTGCTAATACACAAACAGTCTCACTATGAACGAGAACACCAAAACAAATATCGCAGACGACACAAATAGCCCTACTCCTCAACCACCTCCTATTCCTTCTAATTTCACTACAAACGCTAACACCAATAGCATGAACGATGGTAGAGAAGTCATCGGCGTTTTGATTTCCAAATCCAATCAGGACAAGCCAGAAGGAGAGTATTGGCCAGTACGTATGGGTATTAATCTGATTGGTAGAGATCAGAACAAATGCGACATTGTACTCAACGAAAAGCATGTCTCAATGGAACACGCACAATTGATGGCTCGATACAATAGAGAGAACGGTAAACTCCAATTGACGATTGTCGACATTAGCTCTAATGGCATTCTGGTAGATGGAAAAGATCCTGGTCCATTTAATGGGGTTGCTTGTCAGGATATGAGCCGCTTGTTAGTTGGCGAATACGAACTGGTACTCATGTTTTTAGATCCAGTAGCACTGAATCTTCAACCCAATCCAAAGTTTGTTTCAACTACTCCACCACCTTCAACAACTGCTTCCAATACAGGCACTCAAATTAGCGAAAGTGTTTCTTACGATTGATCAGCTAAAGGAGTAGTAATATAAATTGGTGTCAGTTTATAAACAAGTGAAGAAATAGTTGTGAGAGCTATGATGGATCGAACCTTTATTACTCTATTTCAATAATTGACGTTTCCTACTCATTTTTCAAAAAACTATGTCTAAAAAAGTCGTCGCTCAAAAGTACGTTCCAGTGATCGGTCAAAGTGGAAACACCTATCAGATGGAGATTTCAAAGCCACTGTCTCAGGAAGGGGCAATGAGCAAGATATATCGTGCGGAACGAGAACTGGCATCTGGAAAACGCAAAGAGGTAGCGATTAAAGTGCTACGCAAAGAATTTAAGACGAACAGTATGTATCTAGAACGCTTTCGGCAAGAGAGCGATATTCGATTTAGTCACCCCAATGTGGTCGAAATCTATGATTACATAGAAGACAAGAATACCATTCAAAATACCACTCAGTATGGAATTGTAATGGAATTTTTGGATGGCGAAAGTGTCAAACAACGAATAGATCGTAACAAGTCGACTGGCAAAACTTTTCCCGAAAAAGAGACACTAAAAATTGCTAAACAAGTATTGCAGGGTTTGCGTGCTTTACACATGCAGTACGATCCGATCTATCATCGAGACGTTAAACCTGGCAATATCATGATCTGCAAAGATGGAATAGTCAAAATCATCGACTTTGGAATTTCAAAAGTCGATACGGTCAAGGTCGATAATACATTGACGCGGATAGGAACGAAAGTGAGAACGCCATTGTATGCTGCGCCTGAGCAAACTGTTTCTGGTAAACCTGTTGGCGCGTGGACAGATATTTATTCGTTGGGAATCACTTGCTACGAAATGATTACTGGGGAACCACCCTACAACTCGGAGGAAGACGATGAACTAGAGCAACTTATTAGAAAAAAAACAATTCCTTCACATCCCAAAATAAAAGATAAACGTGTACTAGAGCTATTAAAAAAAGCAACAGCTAAAGCCCCTAAAGATCGATTTGCTGATGCCATAGAATTTATACAAGCTATTGATAAAATACTCTACAATACTAACAATGAGCAACAGGTAGGCAGAACCCTTCATGGAAAAAACATATTCGCTGTTCTCTCCGTCGTGCTTTCTGTTGTCCTATTGCTACTCTTTCTATTACTATTAATTCGATAGCTTACAAAACCCCCTAATCATCCCCTATGGAATTATTAGAACCCATCAAAGGCATCAAAAAAAATATCGGTGGAAGAGCAGAGCAGCAGGATCATGCAGGTGCAAAAAAAGTGCCGATTGGGTATGTGATAGTCGTGTGTGACGGGGTGGGTGGTGAGCAAGGAGGAGCAAGAGCATCACACATAGCAGTCGATACTATTCTTGCTCAAATTATGAAAATCAAAGCGGGGACACCTTTGCTGGAAGTGAAAAGAGCATTAGGTCACTCACTTCGGTTGGCGAACGAATATATCATACGAGAAGCACAACAACCTCAGTTTCGTGGTATGGCAACTACGGCGACTGTACTATTGGTGCTCGAAGAGAAATGCTTGTTTTGTCACGTAGGAGATAGCCGAATTTATCTCATACGGAGAGGGAAAATAGTAGTAAAGACCTTGGATCATGATAAAGCTCAAGATGATTTTAGAAGAGGGCTGATTAGTAAAAAGCAAGCAGATAAGGTTAAGAATCCTGCAATCACTAGATTTTTGGGAAGACCAGGAGCTTATGTAGGAGATATCAAAGAATACGACTATCAAAAGGGAGATGTATTTCTGCTCTGCTCCGATGGCATTCACGGAGCAATAAAGGAGAAGGTACTATTAAAAATTTTAAAAAAAGGTAGCAATCTGGAGGAGAGTGCGGAAACAGTGATACAAACTATACTGCGAGAGGCAGAGGAGGTAAGTACATTGGATAATATGACGATTGCTTTGGCGAGAGCTGCACATAGTACAACACCAAAACCAAGTAAGTTAAAGAGGATGGGTGCTACGAGAAATAAAATTATCGCCCTAATCGCCTCTGTGCTACTCGTGCTGACGTTGGTTGCTTTTTTATTGAGTGATGTTCGACAGCAAGACATACAATACATCAACGAGAATATTGAATTGCTAACTACCATGCAAGAAATAGTGAAAGATACTACACGCACTTCCTTAGTAAGAGATACTAGTTTACGTCTGGCTATCAACGAATTTGATGAAGTGCTTCAAGGGTTTACGACAGTCGATGAAGCTAATAATTTGGTAGCAGACCTCTCGGCACTCAAACGTTTGAATGAAGAAACTAGAGAAAAGATAAATGCTTTGCATCAAAAATTGAAAAAACGTCATTCAATCATCAGGGATGAGTCAGAATAGAATACTGAGATTAGGAAAAGCCACAGATAGCGATGTGAGATGGCAGGAAAAAGAAGTAGAAGATCATCACGGCTATTTCATCATTCATCAGTCAGGCATTATCGAATACGTAGATACCAGCAAAAAGGGTACGGTAGTCAATGGCAAACGACTTCATAAGGCAGCTTTGCTAGTCAGTTTTGAAGATATCCTAGAAGTAGGAGGAAAAAAGCTAGACTGGAAACTATTAGAAAAATTAATCAAGGACGAGCAGTCGAAAAGAACAGTCGCTTTTAGACAACTTATCCTTCCAGCTGCTCTGCTGATAGGAGTTATTGTTTTGGGGATTGCGCTCGGTTCACCTAGCGAAACTCAAGTAATAGAAGATAGTATAGCACCAACAGACCAGAAAGCTATTTTGCTAACAAAAATAGATGCTTACAGTCTGCCGGTGGATACGGTTGGAATGGAGGAGGAGAGAAAAAATGAATGGGAATATGCTACGAATATCATTCAAGAAATAAAAAAATATGCTGCCGATGAAGTCTCTTTTTATGAAGCTCGACCCATCATCATGGCAAACTATGAATCATTAACAGGACGCGAAATCCTTATTACGAACAGTAATCTTCCTTCTGTATTGGAGGAGGTCATCCACGGGTCAGCTACTCAATAAAGCAATGAAATATCGATATACCATAGGTTCGGGCAATGAAAATGATGTAGTCTATCGTGATCCGTATGTTAGTAGTCAACATGCGCGGATAGAGTTGCAACCTGATGGGAGAATCTTTATAGAGGACTTTAGTACCAATGGGACTTATGTCAGAGGTATTTTGATCAATAAGGAGCGTGTATTGCTTTTTCGAGGTGACACCGTAGAGTTCTCTGAACAATCGAAGCTAGATTGGAAACTGATCGGCAAGATCAATCTCATCACGCCATCCAATAGAGGCATTCCAAAATGGCTGATTCCTACTTCGGTGGCAGCGGCCTTACTTCCACTTAGCATATTTGCCTTTATCAGGTGGACTTCTACACCTATAGAGGAAAAATCTTCTTCGGAACAGATTCCGTATTACGAAGAAGAAATAGAGAAACCCATAGAACTAACGCCTAGAACGAATCGAAAATCAGTACCAGTTCGACCAAAACAAAATACAACCCCATCCAAATCACCCTCATTACCTCAACCATCTGATGCTCGGACAGCCGACCGTGAAGCAAGTAGTATTGACAGCAGTGAGGTACAAGAAACGACTCTCGTTAGCACAACGACTGATAGCAGTGACCTAAGTAATGAAGTTGTGAAAAGTACCATTGAGCTGAAAGACTCTTCCCATCAGGAATCGCCGACTTCAACATCTTCTGAAGAAGATGCTTCTGTGCTCCTCAATCGAGCCGTAAGAACACGTTCAGATTTAGAAGTCGCTATCCAGAATTTAAAGAAGGAGATAGATACAGAGAATGATTTTGATGAAGTAGCACAACTAGAAACACTGACCACATTGGTAGAACGGATGGAAAAGCTCTACGACCCAGAAAATCAGGTTATTTTAAACGACAGTGAAGAGACCAGGAAGAAACTTCTCTTGCTAATCAATAAAATAAATACAGTTTTAAATAAAGATAAATAGTAACACCTAATTCTATCTAAACGATAAGCACTATGGCAAAACAGAAAGTACTTCGCGTTGGAACCAGTTCTAACAATGACATCGTTATCAATGATCCACAGAATTTTGTGAGCAAAATGCACGCTACACTAACGCACCAAGGTGGAGATAGCTATCTTCTGGAAGACCACAGTGTAAATGGTACGTGGGTAGGGGGACAAAAAAAGCATCGGGAGTCAGTCTATGTACAGATGGGCGACCATATCTATTTTGCCAAGCCAAATTACATAGAGTTAGACTGGTCGAAGGTGCAATCTACTAAGGGAAGTAGCGCAGGATCTAACTTCAAATGGTGGTACGCTGCTATTCCTTTAGCGATTTTACTTATTGGAGTTACCGCTTTAGTCGCTAGAGACAATATTAGGTGTTTGCTCACAGATTGCGAACCACAATTGATTGCCTGCGAAAGCGAGGTTTGTGAACCAGCAGAAATAGAAGCCGCCTACAGAAAAAGTGCAGCTATGATTGCCATGACTTACAAGTGGAAGCTAATGGACAACGTCAATAATGTACCTATTTACTACATCGGTCTGGATAGCGATGCGATACAGCGAGGAGACAGGGTGAGTAGCATCAAAGAACTGATGAAAGTTAGTGAACCCGATGATGTAGAGAATATTGCTCCTTTTTTAACTTTTGGTACTGGCTTTTACATCGAAACAGGAATAGAAGATAGTGGAGATGGCGTATTAGTGACTAATAGACATGTAGTCAAGAAAATATACGATGACGATGAAAAAATGAAATTGGGACCAGACATCTATTTAGCGATGGATGAAATAGAAAAAAAATACCAGACCGAATTAGGCAAACGAGAAGGTATCATCAAGGACTCTGACGTAGAATGGATACCAGATTTTGAGTACATCTATGTTGCACCCTATAACAGTAGCTTCAACTTAGGCAACAACCTACTTGATCAAATTACAGAAGTAGAAACAAAATTCCAACGGGCAGATTTGCTCTACCACTCTTCTGAATACGATGTAGCTGCTATAAAAAAACTAGGGGGAACACCAGAAGATGCTATCGAAATTCCGCGAACTGCCTTCAACGTAGGTGGCAAGAAAAGTATAGAAAGCTCGACTAGAGCAACTACTATAGGTTTCCCAATAGGTAACTATCAATTCAATACGCTCTTTTCAACTGGACAGACAGGGGGCGCTTCTCAAATCGTCTCTCAAACCAGAGTAGGTCGTTTAGGAACACCTCACCGAGACGAATTCATCTTTGACAATGCTGCCAAAGGGGGACAAAGCGGCTCTCCAGTCTTCAATGAAAAGGGAGAGTTGATAGGTGTTGTTTTCGCAGTAGATGGCAACGACAATACCCACTGTGTGCATGCGCGTGAGATTGTCAATGAAGTATTGCTACCATTGAAAGATACGTATAATTGATGCGTTCATCCACCTCTTTTAAAGATTATCTCACGAGAACTACAAATGACAACACTGTTGAAATTTAACACCTTACAAACGCTTCATGCGATGAACTGGCACTCACTTTTCAAGCAGACTATTCTGTTCTTGTCACTATGTATAATTAGTAGTTGTGAAGAATCTGATCTTGACTTTTCCATCAATGGAGATGCTAGTTATCCAGTTATAGATGAGCTTGGTTCAGAACTATTGGATATTAGTGATGCTTATCCATTAGCCGTAGGCGACTTCGTAGAATTAGAAGCAGCTAAGGAAAACGACAATATCATCTGGTACGCTAACGATCAAGCAATTGGCAAAGGAACAGCCATCAGTTGGTCGTCTCCTGTATCCAATATCTACAACATCAAGATGTGCAACGGTGAGAATTGCGTGACGAAGATCGTAAAAGTGACGGCTAAAGAAAAAAACGAGGATGAGGATGAAAGTGTAGTGGTGCTTCCCCCACCTCCCGTTGTCAAGGTCAACTTTCAATTACCTCCAACGGCTGAAGTGGGTAGCTCTGTTTTTATCACAGATCAATCCACTTCAGCACCAGATGCGATTAATGAACGGTATTGGACGATCAATGGGAAAACGCTTTATAGAGACAAGGCGCGTATTGCACATATCTTTCGACAAATCGGCAAGCAGAGTGTACAACTTTGCGTACATGGAAACGAATACTGCTTAACCAAAACCATTCAGATTGTTGCCAAAAAGTTAGCCGACAATCCACCACCGCCTAAGGAAAAAGCAAAAGAACTATCTGCAGATGTTAAAAGGTTCTCCGATCCATCAGGAGGTGTTTGTTCCATCAAAACATTTGATCGAACTGCAATAGGTACAGCAGGTATTCAGGCAACTGAACTCAATAATTGTAGTCAAATCCAACGCACTACGATTGCAGTTCTAAAACTGTCGCCTAAGAAGAAAACACGTCTAAAGTCAGCTTATGTGTATAGTGATTTCAATGGAAAAGTGATCGTCACTATTTCGAGTAGAGATCGTTCAGAATCTTTTAGCTATTTTCTGAAATATGACAAGCAGGCTGCTGCTGATTCCAAAGGTTATTTTAAAAACAGATTGGATTTGTCTCAGCTCGACTTTGTGCTGTGTAGTGAAGAACAGTACAACTTGCGTATTGAAACCATCACAAATGCCAAAAATGAACTCACTAATCTAGCTAATGTCAACTTCTGTACACCTACTTACCAGGCTGGCGATATTGGACTTGACTACAATTCTAATTACGTTTTATTCGATTTGAGCTATGAAACAGAGTAACATCACAATCGCAATAGGCGTATTAATTTTCAATTGTGTGTTGATTACCAATCAGGTAATTGGACAAACAGACAGTTGTGCTACCAATATTCAGTTTACGGTGCAAGCTTCGGAGCATCTTCTTTGTTCCGATATGGATAGCTTAGCCGTTCTTTTCATAGCTGACAGTTTGAGATCAGAAGAACAACTCGTTTTGAAATGGCAATCCAGCGAAATGGATAGCTTTACACAAGTTGTCACGCAGGATAGTACGACTTTCTTTTTTCAGTCATCTGGTGTTTGGCGAGTAGATAGTATTGTTAGTATCGTGGAGGATACGCTTGTTTGTCCGTTACCAGATACAATTGATTTATTCAAGAAGACAGTAGCTGTTGTCAAGATAGATAGTAGCGACTTTGCTATTCAGTCGGATACTGAGCAGATTTGTCCTGGCACAGCTGTTACTTTCAGTAGCTCTTACCCGATAATAGATACACTTTTCACTATTTATGCCAGCGATAATTCTGGGAATTTGGTTTTATTTGATAATGCAGATCAGCTCGATACGAATATCGTCATTGCCCAGTTTTTTAGCCTCGCTATTGACTCTATCGAAGGTGGAGGCTGTTTTTTTGAACCGACTGATGCCGTAACTAATACAGTAACAGTAGATGTCTATAACAAACCATTTACGGATGGTTTTAGCGAAACGTTAGTCACTGTTTGCGGTGAAAATTCAGATCAACTTCCAATAGAAACGATTCACCTAGGGTTAGAAAATATCCAATTTTGTATTGATTGCACGGCTATTATCAGTAACGTGACGTACCCTATAAATAATGATAGCCTTCGTCTTCCTAGTGAGGTTGGCGAATACACACTAACCGCATTAGTTAATGAGAACGGTTGTTTTTCGGACACATTGAATGCACAATTGACAATCGAAGCTATTGACTTTGATGTAGATATTTCTATTCTTGGAACTGACAGTATCTCATTGGATGAGAAGATGGAAGATTCCATTTATACTTACCACCTAGATTTAGAAGTTTATGACAGTATCTATTGGTTTGTCAACAACGAATTCCGTATTCAAGCAGATAGTTTCTTACTTGATATTTCCACGTATGATACGAGCCAGACAGTAGTATTGGATGCAGTTATATTTCAATCTACCTGCTCTACGACCATTTCTAGAATGATAGAATTGACTGCGGTATCATGTGATGTGCCTGTGCGACTATCGTTCGCAGCTACCGATGAAACCACACTTACCGTCTGTGAAGAAACAGAACAGGTCGATTTGGTAGTGAGTGGCATGTCGCTGTTTCATTCTTATCAATATTACATCAATCGACGAAACGGAACTGGAGGATTTCAACCGCTTAATTCTATTCCTGCTAGAGATACTATTTTCTCCATTCCACTTCGGGATTTTGTCATTGGAACGGCTATGCTACGTATAGATAGCATTTTCATCGAGAATAGATGTACCTATATCGGAGACAGTTCAAATTTGCTTACTCTAAAGATTGAAAATCAACTTGCAGCACCAGAAATTACCTACCTATCAGGTGGTAACGTTTTAGTGGTGAGCAACGCCTATGAAGAATCCATCTGCTATCAGTGGTCGCAACGCACAATAGGAAGCGATACGTGGCAGCCCATTAATAATTTTGGTGACGAACAAGCTGTTTTCTTGAATACAGAGGGAGTTGGAAATCTTTCTACACATGAATTTCAAGTAGCTATTTATTTGAAAAGCGCAGGTGATTGTTCGAGTGCTGAACAAAATGCTTGTACCAACACAACTATGTTTCCT
This sequence comes from uncultured Saprospiraceae bacterium, assembly GCA_964385665.1. Classification (GTDB taxonomy): domain Bacteria; phylum Bacteroidota; class Bacteroidia; order Chitinophagales; family Saprospiraceae; genus JAAUTG01. Next base: position 7,548 of record CAYLPW010000100.1, on the reverse strand, counting down.
GAAGAAATAACCCAGACAGATGCAGTGTTCAAGATACCTGATCAGCTACAAATCACTCCAAATCCAAACGACGGTCGCTTTTCACTTTCCTTTGCGGAGACAATTCTCTCTTCATTGCAGCTTTCCATTTACGATGCTCAGGGGAAGAAAAAACACAGCATTCAATTGCAAAAAGGACAAGACAATTTTGAGCTGTTTTTGAGCCATTTACCAAGTGGTCTGTACTATTTGGTTTTAGTTAACGAGACTGGCGACAACAGTAGTTACGCTCTTATGATCAAATAATATGATGAAGAAACTTACATTTTTTGCTCTAATCTATTTTAGCTTGCTCGCTTCTGCTATTCAGGCGCAGCGAGTGACCTATACTAAGAGTGAAAACTTCAAAAAAGAGGTGTCAGATTCTACTTTTATCCAAATCATGGATACCGTCCAAGTTGCTTTACAACAATATCAGGAGTTGGCGGATCTGCAAAGCGATAGCACCCGTCAGTTCTCTCCAGAAAAAGCCAAAGCATTCAAAGATCTATTCTTAGGTGGTGGTACACAGTTAGTGTTTAATGACATCCGCGAGAATTGTTATAGCATGGTTCGGCTGGATGACTACACTCAAGATGTCCGTTTCTATTTGAAGAGAGGTGTTAAATTCTCTTTGCAACATTTGACCCTAGATAGCTTGACTTTTCATCCTACCGATTCGAGTTATCAAGTGGCGTTTTCGGGTGAAAAAACAGTTTATCGACTATTAGATAAGAGCAAAAATCCATTAGAGCAAAAACGAACTTACGCTATCCAGCTTATTTATCGACTGCCTAAAGATGATCTTAGTAAGGTTAAAATAGATGCTTTTGAAAGTGAATGTGCTACCCTCCGACAATCTACTATTTACGTAAGTGGCAGCTTGATTGGACAATTGAATTTCTCTAGTTTCGGTGATTTTAACTATGATCAAGAGGAGTTAAAAGGTCTGAACTTAACGAATTTGGACGGTTCATTTGCTTCAAAAACAGCTGCCTCCACTGGCTTTTCGTTCGCTGCTATGGGTGATATGAACAAACTACAATCCGTCTTAGGAGAAGAGAAAGCAGGAAGATTGTATTGGAAAGCAGGTATTCAATATAGGACGCTTAGGGCTAGAGGTACGCTCTACAACTACGAAGCCAATGATGTATTGATTCCTGATCCAGTTGAGGGACGAGATGACTATCAGCGTACAGTCCGACTACTTGAAAACCGTCAAGTAGAAGAGACATTTCGATTGAATGTTATCGAACTCCCTTTTGGTATTAGCTATCAGTTGGCTTCTTATACAAATCTAAATCTATTTTTAGACATCCAGCTCCATCCTAGCCGCTACCGAATGACGCGATACAAACAACAGACAAATGATATGGATGGGGATATCGTTGAAGCGGATACCAACTTTAAGTCAATTAATTTTACAGTTTCAAGGATTAGAAATCCTCAAGCCGGAGAGAGATATAATGTAGGGAGACACCCTTTACCAGCTAAGAATTCGGTCATAGATCAAGATGATCGATTTACTATGATTGGGTTTTCTATTACCCCAAAAGTGTTCTTCAACATTTTCAAAAGCAGCAACTACGAACTACTTATTGCGCTACCTATAGCTCGTCATCCAACTCTTCTAGATCGAACACCACCTTCCCCTTACGCTTTGCCTTTGGATTTTGATTATGATGAAGAAAGCAGCATGTGGAAGTCTTGGGAAGAAAGTAACACCAGGTTGATTGGTCAGCATATTGCATTGAGAAATATATGGTCTATTGGTTTGCAAGTTGGAGCAGTCTATAAAATGGATTACCGACGCTTTCGACCTGTCAAAATAACTGATAAATAACTGTCTCTATACTTCCAAAAAAAGAGATTGAACGATACACGTATTCCTATAAAATTCGCACTATGAAAAAAATAGTATTCATCATTAGTTGCCTACTCCTTGTTTTAGCCAATGCTGAAGTGCAGGCTCAAAAAGACAACCTACTGGGTGTTCCCCATCGCTTGACCGTTCCCAATGATCGAATTCGGTTGGCGGACATCAAGGATGAGTTTGGCAGATATACAGACATCCCTTGGCAAGTATTCGTAGACCGAACAAATGTATATGCTTGTCCCAATCCAATGGAATGTGGCAGCAGTGGAGAACCGCTTGCTTTCAAAGAAGCGTTCTACGTAACAGAAGAGAAAGGGGAATGGATCTACTTGGTGAATGCACAAACGCCGTACAATAAAAAATTGAGAACGACTGTAACAGAACGGCTGGGCTGGGTCAGAAAAACAGATGTGCTACTTTGGGGTACTGCGTTAAATGTAGAGGACACTGGTATTAAACAAAAAGCGTTCATTCTCAATACAGTCGATCTAGCAGGTAGGGCGCAAAATATTGAGAAAAATCTGGCGACCGTTTATAAAGATCCATCCAGAAATATCACAGAAAAGACGATTAAAATATACGACTTTTTCTTCATCTATAAGAAAGAAGGCACTGGATCAAATAGAAGATATTTATTAGCAAAATCTCAAAAAATTATTGGTGTCACTGCTAAAGAGAACATTCTAGGATGGGTGAGAGCAGATCGATTAACGGAATGGAATACTCGATTAGCACTAGAACCAAACTTCAAAAAAGAAGCCTACGAAGAACGCAAAAACAATCCAAAATTTCAGGTAAAAGCTTATGATCCAACAGGTAACGCTGCACAAGCACTAGTCAGATCAGGTAGAACTAGCGAGGCAGCTTTCTGGGAAAAAGACCCAGTGGTCATCACCGATCCTAAGCGACTAAGTAAGGATGCAGAGTACCAGAATAGAAGATATAAAGGGCAAGTTGTACGCTTTCCACTTCTTAGAAACGATGAGTATGTGTTTGAAACTGGTATAGTGGGAGATATTGTCTTCTCCAATAGTGACGAAAAGATTGACGACATCTTGTACTCGTTGATTGTAGAAACAATGAAAGATTATCAAGCGAAGTTGAAAAACTTTAAGATTCTTTTTTTTATAGAAGGCACGGAAGAAATGCTTCCTTACAAGACAGCGATTAACGAAGCGATAGATGCGATTGATCGAAATCTGGTAGCAAAGGACGTGGAACGAGAAATAGGGGTCACTATTTATAGGGACGAAGCCGATCAAGAGTCGCAAACCGTCAATCACCTCAAACTAACCGCTGATCTCTCCAAAGTCAAGAATTTCATTTCCGATATGCGTTTTACAGACTACGGCAATCAAGATGATTATACAGCTATGAGTTATGGTATCTTGGATGGTATAAAACGTTCCACTCTTGACGCAAAAGAGGCTTCTACGAACATATTTGTATTCATCGGAAATAACGGAGATTTAGACTGTGACTATGACCGTCGCGAGCTTTGCAAAATTAATCCGTCGAAGTACTGTGTTAACCGTGATGATTTGGCAGAGCAGATTAGTCAATACAATCCTCATTTGGTATTCATCAAACCGACAGATAAAGGCAAACGAGCAGATCGTTGCTATAAAGAGAAAATGGCACTTTACTTAATGGATCAAGTGGCGAACAAAGCATACGAACCCTTTACCAATGTGGGACCAGTCATCGACGATTTAGAAATGAAGCCACCGCTCATACCTAATCAGGAAAACAGTGAGGACAGCGAGTATCGGTTAGAGAATGGAGTGGTCTTTGGAAAGTTTCTGACTGGTAAAGAAAGTCGTGGACTGAGTGGAAGTCAAATTTCTAAGCAGATCGAAGTCGCTGTAAATGATGCGTATGATTTAGTCTATCAACTCAAGAAAATTGCACAAGTTGTCTTTTACGAGGGGGAAATGGTAAATAGTTCAGAAGCTTTTACTCCTCAAATTATGACCAGAATCATTGACATAGCAAAAGTAAATAATATTGATCCGACAGTGTTGTTTAGTTTGCTAGTCAACGAAAAGTATAAGCTATTCCAACGAGTGTCTATCCCCAAAAGCATACAAGGGGCAAGATACGGTACACTTTCTCCTGTGGTGTTTACCGCACACAATAATTTGATCGCTTATGATAAAGTCGTTTCTAATCTATTGGCTGCTCGGGATTTACCTAAAAACCAGCGCAAGATTCGACTACGTGAAGCTTTTGAAGAGGCTTACATCACTTTGACTGGCAACGACGACATCAATATTCGGGACGATGTCGGTACGCTACATCCACTTTTGGATGGTATTTGTCATGACTTAAGAGGAACAGAATGGATCAAAAATTCCAGTGCTTGGTGGAACTGCTCCTTTAAAGAAATTTTAGCTATGGACAATGTAGAAATCACCAACTTCATAGATGTTGTCTACCAACAAAACTTGAAGCTCAAAGACTTTACTGGCAAGAGAATTAATCATCCATTCGCTTATACGACCTCTACCTACTCTGACAATGGCATCAACTCTTTAGATAATCTTTTTTATTGGATTCCACTGACTGATATGTTCTCTAATTTAGGAGGGCAAGGAATTAGATGTGGCTGCCCGGGTTTATAGCAAGTTTAAAAACGACGTGATGCTCTTCAAAATAAAAAATCTATACTGCGCTTACGATTCAGCACATACGGTACTGAAAATCGAAGAGTTGGTGTTGCCTAGAGAGAAATTAATTTTTTTCGTAGGGCTATCTGGCGTTGGTAAAAGTACGCTGATTGAGAGTTTGGGTTTGATGAGTAGAACAATACAACCCCGAACTGATACTGTATTGACTTTTCAGAGTGAGCTGGGCGAAACCCACGATCTAACTCAACTTTGGGAGGATGCCGAGTTGCTATCTGAATTTCGGAGAAAGTACTTTAGTTTCATCTTTCAGACGAACAATTTGATGCCCCACTTTACAGCTGGCCAAAATATGTGTTTAACCCAACTATTAGACGCAGATGCTCCTTATGCGACCGCAAAAAGCAGCGTGTTACAGGCGATGCAGCATCTTTCTTTAGCCCCAGAACTATTCGGTCGAAATGTTACTGCACTTTCAGGTGGACAACGCCAACGATTAGCATTCGTACGTGCTATCACGGCTCCATTTGAAGTATTATTTGGCGATGAACCAACAGGTAATTTAGACCGTGTAACCGCCGAAAAACTGATGCAACAGCTAAAAGAGGCGATTGCTACGCGTCAAAAATCAGGTATTGTGGTTTCTCATGATCTGGGACTAGCTGACCTTTTTGCAGACATGGTTGTCGTCATCACACCAACGCTGATGGATTCAGGAAAAGTGGGTGGCGTAGTACATGAAGATAATGTATTTTATAAAAAGCAGGCGCACTGGGAAGACCAAAAAGGACAATCTATTGACGACTTTTCTGAGCACTTATACACCATCTTAAAAGCTTATGAAACAAGTGTGGCTAACTAATACGCTTAAAAAGCTAGGGGTCATCAAATCTGATTTTGATACGATCTTCTTCCAAAACGAGTTTGCGATCATTAAAGAGAAGTCTAATTTGGTGGTCTTGCTATTGCTGACGCTACTCACTTTTCTAGCTATTGGTTTTGCTTGGGGTGGGCTAGAGTATATCAAGGACAAAATGGATGATCCGCTCAATAACTGGGAAAATATCCCCTATACTAAAGACAATAGCGACGATTTAGAACGCTTGGTTAAAAGAATTGGAGATGATCCCACTACCCGTCAAAATTACAGTATTGAGTCGGTACAAAATTTTAGCACTAACCATATGTTCTTCAAGAACACTTATGGCAACAATACCTATGCTTGGCTGCGTACTATAGATTTTGAAGAGAGTGAGGAACTGAAAAACTACATTCTGTTAGCCGAAAACCGATTGGAAGCCTTTGCGATTGAAGAAAGAGAGTTAGACAGCCTTTACAACAGTGGCAGAGGGCTGGTAGTCACTTCAGATTTCATCACTCGCTTAGGTTACGAAAAACCATTGCACCAGCGGAAAGTATTAGTGGAAGTACTTGACCAGGGGCAGTCCTATTTTGTTTATCTTCCAGTCTTAGCCATTCTAAAACGTATACCTGGACCCGATGGGATGACTTTAGATTTTATCTCTTCGCCTAGCCTTTATCAACGCTATTTGCAGAACAATAAGATGATCAATGATGGTAATACAGAATTACGACTGGTATCTGATTTAGCCGATCAGGATCAGATACAAAAAGCGTTGAGCAGTCAGCTATCTTCCAATTCGTTAGAAGTGACAAAGACCAATTTTTTACTCAATGATACAAAAGACCACTTCAAATATGAGGTAAGGTATGCATCTGGTCAAGCGATTGAACAAAAGGAAAAAGTTGTCAATAACTTAAAACAACAATTTCGAAAGTATGACTTCCAGCTGTATGCGGAGTGGCATAGTAGTGCTTACGAAGAGCATGAAGCTGATGAATATGAGTATGCATCCTTCATTTTTGGTTCATTTCGAGATATTGAAAAGTTTAGAGACTCTTTAGAAACAGAATATCCAAGTATCAAGATCAGTACAGTGCGAGTCCAACAGCGCAAAAACTACCACCTAATCACTAGCTTAACTGCCTCTTTAGCTATCTTGCTATTTGTGTTTGGCTTGATTAGCAACCTTTCTATGGTCATCAGTCTGCTTCGAAATCACCTGAATGACAACCGCAAAAATTTTGGCACGTTCAAAGCCTTCGGTTTACAAGACAATAAGATTGTGCAGATGTACTTAACGATCATTACACTTTTTATATTAATACTCATTTTGCCAGCTGTATTAGTAGGTAGTTTTATACATATCCTTTTCAGCCCCTTAGTCTTTGATATTCCTCTTTTCAACTTTTTTAATTGGTATGTCCTAATCGCAGTTGTACTATTTGTTGCTATTCTATTTTTTCAATCGAAAGCTATCATTCAACGTATACTATCACCAACCCCGGGACAGCTTATTCACGACAGAAAACTATGATCTTTATGAAATATCTTATCTATCTTCTATTGTTATTTGTAAGTATTCTTTTCTCCTGTCAATCTGAACCACCTCTGGTTGAAGAGACAAACATTGCCACAACCATTGACGAAGACTCCCTAAAGAGTGCTATGATAGCTCAAACTTCCTTAGAGATTCCAGTAGATTCTTCGATGGAGGAAGAGACAAATGAACCTGCCACGAAAAAAGCAGTATCAGAAAAAATAGTGGCGGAAGCAGAACAGAATGCTCAAGAGAAAATAGACACGCTCAAGCAGCGAGTAGATAAAAGTGTGTTCAGAAGTTTAGAGTGTTGCCCTACTTTGTTCACCACTACCGATGCTAGTGAACAAGAATGCTGTTGTAAAAATGTGGCTGAGCGTTTTAAGCAGTTGGAAGATGTTGTACAAAGAGTGGATATCAAAAAAACGGACGTCTATTTTGGACGATGTGATCAAACATTCCGATGGTTTGAGGACGCTATTATTCCAGGGGAGGATTGAATTTTTAAATACCAACTATCCTTCTAGGAATCAGTTTGTTTGTAAAACCTACCTTTACTTTGAACTATACAAAAAGCCGAAAGCTCCACTCCAGAACTCTCGGCTTTTCTACATCGTTAAAAAAC
>CAYLPW010000099.1:0-16755 GCA_964385665.1 uncultured Saprospiraceae bacterium | reverse complement strand
ATGCCTAGTTCATTGGGTAATTTCAAACCAATAGGTTTTGTTTCGCCATGACTATTTTTGTCGTACCATCCCACCTCTTTTAGTTTATTGCCGCCTGCATATCGGAAGCCTGAACTGTATTTACCCCCTCGGGCAGCATACTCCCAAAGGACTTCGCTGGGTAGAGAATAGTTGTCATCAGTTTCTCGCTTCATCCACTGACAGAACTCATTTGCGCCATACCAACTTACCGCTATTACAGGATGCTGCTCGTAGCCTATTGCTGCTTGCCACTGCCCATTTATTTGCTGCATACCCCATCGGTGTTCTTCGATCATTTTTTTGCCAGCGTATTCCCCTGATTTTACGCTATCGCTAGCGTAAGCATTGAGGAAAGTGGCATATTGCTCATTGGTGACTGGATATTTGCCGATGTAGAAATCGGGTAGTTCTGCGCCGAAAGCAAAGTTTGGAAGGTTCGCGCCACCTTCTACTTTTATGAGTTCTAGCCGAAGGTCGGAAGTGGGTAGTTGTTGGGAGATGAGTTCGGTAGTGGTCATTTTTTGTTTAGGTGTGCGTTTCTTTGAGACTCAAAGGTACAAATAGGGTACAAAAAAGTCTACACTTCAGCTTCACTAAAAAGCTTGTTGAAAATTTAGTAAAACAATCGCCTGAAATTGACGAAATAAAGTTCATAGCTACTACCAGATTCAGTACGTTACTTTCCAATACAAAACCGCCCAAAAATATTCCCCAGCAAATCCTCCACCGACACCTCGCCAGTCACTGTTCCGAGATGAAACAAGGCCTGCCGAATATCCATGGCGATGAAGTCAGAAGTGATGCCCGTTTGGAGACCGTTTTGTACATCGCGGAGGCTAGTTTGTGCTTTTTGCAAAGCTTCGACGTGTCTGATATTGCTTAATACGACTTGCGAAGCGTCCAACTCTTCATCAATGACCGTTTGGTATAGTTTCTCTTTCAAAAACTCCACATTCATATTATTGATAGCAGAAATCGGGACGAACTGCTCACGCGTCACTGTTAATTGCTCATTGCTCATTGCCCATTGATACTGTTCCCACTTCGTGTACGGATTCAAGTCCATTTTATTGGCGACCAGTAAGATCGTGGCGCCTTTACTTTGCAGTTGTGCGACATCCCTAGCCACTACCTCTGGCGGACTTTCAATGACATCAAATACATACACCAAGATAGCCGACTCCGCGATTTTACGCATCGTTTTTTCCACTCCAATCGCTTCGATCTGATCTTGCGCTTCTCGGATGCCAGCGGTGTCGATTAAGCGGAACGCAATCCCATTGATGTTCAGCACCTCTTCGATGGTGTCACGAGTCGTGCCAGCGATGTCGGAAACAATAGCCCGATCTTCGTTGAGCAGCGCATTGAGCAGCGTTGATTTACCAGCATTCGGTCGTCCTGCGATGACCGTATTAACTCCATTTTTGATGGCATTCCCCAATTGAAAAGACTGAATGAGGGAAGCAATATACTTCTGAATGTGGTCGACACTTTCCGTCAATTTGGTACGATCGGCGAACTCCACATCTTCTTCCCCAAAATCCAATTCCAGTTCAATCAGACTAGCAAAATCAATCAACTCTTGCCGCAATTCTTGAATCTTATTTGAAACTCCACCCCGCATCTGCTGCATCGCAATTTGGTGCGAACGTTTGGAGTCCGACGCAATCAAGTCAGCCACCGCTTCCGCTTGCGACAAGTCCATTTGCCCATTCAAAAAAGCGCGTTGGGTAAATTCGCCAGCCGTCGCGAGTCGTGCACCTTGTTCAATCAGCAAATTCAATACTTCCTGAATAATATAAGGCGAAGCATGACAAGAAATCTCGACCACATCTTCGCGTGTGTAGCTCCGTGGCGATTTAAACAGCGTGACCACTACTTCATCCAGTACCTCGCCATTCACTTTTAAGATTCGACCGAAATGTACGGTATGACTAGCTTGTTCATTCAACGGTTTCCCTTTGAATACACGCTGCGTAATGGAGATCGCTTTTGCTCCAGACAGTCGGACAACAGCAATTGCGCCAGTTCCAGAAGGGGTAGATAGAGCAACGATAGTATCTTGATAATCAAAAGTGGTGGTTGACATAGATGTATTTTCAGCTTATCTGTTGCAAACCGACAATGAATGGGAAAGTTGACTGAACCATAGATTATGGGTCATGAGTTATGGGCTATGATCCATGATACATAATGTAAAATCCATGATTCATGACCTACGTATTTCTACCTGATTTTGATACCAACCTTACGGATTAGCTCATATATTATCAAAATATTTTACTTTTAAGGGTTAGTTTTTACAGCTGGACGTACTACAGACACACACTTTTAGAAACACGCACGATCATGACCTGTATGGGACTAATTCTAGTCTTCCTCCTATTCCATTCGTTAGTCATTTCTGCTCAAGAACGACTAGTTGAAAGACTCGCAATCTGGGACAAGATGCTGAAAAAGGAACTCGCAAAATCACTACATAACTTATCCCTAGCCGAACAAAAAGACTCAGTAGAAAAGCCAAGTTTCCATCGCTTTTCAGTCTGCAATTGGTATGAAAAATGAACGCTTCAAAACGTGTGATACAAAGCGTTTACTGACCATACATTGGTTTATTTACTTTCGCTACAAGAAAGATAGGCATAATTTGATACATAATTTCACAACTAACTAATAATCAACTTATTCACTAACTATAAAAACACTTTAAACAATGGAAGGTACTATTGGAGAAATCCGCATGTTTGGCGGAAATTTTGCCCCTCGGACTTGGGCACTTTGCGAAGGACAGCTATTGGCTATCAATTCAAATCAAGCCTTATTTTCTATTTTGGGCACTACCTATGGAGGTGATGGTCGTACTACGTTTGCGTTGCCTGATTTGAGAGGGCGTGTTGCTATACAGCAGGGAACAGGACCTGGTATGCCTTCGTACCGTTTAGGGCAAAAAGGGGGTGAGGCTGAGCATACATTGACTCAACAAGAGATGCCAAATCATACACATCAAGCTAAGATCAATATTTCAGAAGAGGATGGAAATACAAACGAAGCAAATGGAGCTATTCTTTCCAATTCCGATTCTGTTATGTACAATAATGCCCAGGCACCAGATGGATCACTGAACCCATCTGCTATAACTATTGGTAGTATTGGAGGAAGTCAAGCGCATAATAATATGCAACCCTTCTTAGCAGTCAATTTTATTATCTGCTTGCAAGGTATTTTTCCATCTAGAAGCTAACAAATAGTAGTTAAGCTATAAGTTAAACAATAAGCCAATAGAGAGTTCATCTCTCCTATTGGCTTTTTAATATTCCTCAATTTCCTAGCATTAGTAAAATTTCATATATATTTATCACTAATTTAGTCAGAATAACAATCCATAATCTATGAAAAAGACACTTTTACTTTTAATATTTAGTTATTTTACATCAATGACTATTGCCCAAACGACACTCAGTGTGGGGGATGTGGCGTTAGTCTATTATAACGCGACTACGCCTGATGAATTTGGCTTCGTCACTTTTGTCGACCTAGAGGTCAATACACGTATCTATTTTAGTGAAAACGGCGCGACGGACGCTGGCGTTTTTGATACAGGAGAAGGCGTATTAGAATATATCGTTAATGCTCCTATAGTAGCAGGTACAGTTATCGGTTATCCTGACGCCCCTAAGTCAGGTGTTTTTACTACTACAGCTAATTCATTTTCTTTATCTACTTCTGGCGATCAGATTTTTGTTTTTCAAGATACTGATGGTGTAGGTGGAAGTGCTCCACAAGACAATCCTACTTTTATTTCTGCAGTTAACGGAGCTTCTCAAGACAAAGGAGACAATTGTGACTTTACAGATAATCAAGAAACAGACTCTCCTAGTGTGCTAACACCAGTTACTTTTGGAGATGGTCCAGGAACATTCTTAGCTTTGGGTACAGGTACAGGTTGCGATAACGAAAACGACTTTTTATATTTCAATGGCTCTACCAATTTCTCAGATGTAGCAGCAGCTAGAGATGCTGTCCTTGACCCTGATAACTGGGTAGGAGAAGGTGGTGGTAGTACAACATCAGCCAATCAAGCGTATGAAGATGCTAAGTCCAACTTACTGAACAACGATATTGTTCTTCCTATAGAGCTAATCGCGTTTACTGCAAAGCCAACTACTAATCAACAAGTTTGGGTAGAGTGGAAAACACAGACTGAGCTTGCCAATGACTATATGGAGGTGGAACGTAGTGAAAATGGAAAGACCTTCAAAGCAATAGGTCGTGTCCAAGGAGCAGGTACTACTTTAGAGATACAGGAATATACGTATCTAGACGAAGCCCCTAAAGTAGGACAAAACTACTATCGCCTAAAGCAAGTCGATTTTAATGGCATGTTTGAGTATAGCGATGTTGTTAGTGTGAAGGTAGGTGATGGTAAAGAAAGCAATGCTTACTTCATGCCGAATCCAAGCAGTGCAACGACGACTCAAATGGTCTACACAGCTGAGTTGAGTGGACAAGCTTTTGTCAGTATCATTGATATGACGGGAAAAGAAATGCGTCGCCAAACGATAGATTTGGAAGTAGGTGAAAACCTGATTCCTTTGGAGTTGACGGCTTTACCAACAGGTATTTATTTTGTCAGAACAGTACAAGATGGTGTTTCTTTTATCGAGCGCCTTGTTGTTGAGTAAAAATAGTTGCACGGAGCAGATAAAGAAGGAACATATCACTATTGATGTGTTCCTTTTTTGATGTAAGAATAATTATTGAGATGAAAATTGTTCTCCTTCCTTTAGCTGCGCCATTACTCCAAATCGAGTTCCTGTCATAATACCTTCCGCCATTTGCACGATCTCAATTTGTAGCACTCGATTTCCTTTAGCCACTACTTGCAAAGGGCGTAGAGAAATAACTGTGCCAATGGCTTCGGATGAAGATTTTTCCGTCGCTGATACTTCTAACAACTGCAAAGGACTGTTTCTAAGAAACGCAATTGCACCGCCTAGCTCTCGATTGCACGCATTGACTAAAGCGATGATGTCTTCTACGGTTTGCTCTTCCCACTGAATTTGGAAATCGCGTTTGCTCGGTCTTTTTTGGTAGGTAGCTTGGCTGTTGTTTTGTGGCTGAGCTGGCAATTGCCCAACTTGCAACGCACTCACGATCCTATTCATCAATTGCAGGGCGTAGAAACCTGCTTCGCTCAGATAGTGACTGGCTGTCATACTCGAAGTTATCGGAATGGGCAACCGCCCGATGATGTCTCCTGCGTCCCAGTCTTTCGCCATTTTATGCGCGGTAATTCCGCCTTGCTCAACTCGATCTTTGATTTGCCAAAAAGCAGGATTTGGACCTCGATATTGCGGTAATTGACTTGGATGGAAGTTGATGAAACCCCATTGCGGTATGGATAGTAATTTCGGACTTAGCTTTTTTCCAAAACCAAACACAAAGACAGCAGACACTTTTTGTTTTCTTAGAAAAACACTGAGCTGCTGTTCCCACTTTTTTGATTGTAGCTGCAAGATAGGAACACCAGATGTTTGGCTAATTGTCTTCAACTGCAGCAGCCAATCTCGATTTGTAGATGCCGTAACGATAGCTTCCAATAGGTCTTTCTGCACTAAATCTTGAATACTTGGAAAGGCAAAGGGGTGATCTGCTAAAACAATGATGCGCATTTAATGTCCATTTTGTTGACCTTCCAAAATCAAATTTCGCACCCACGCATTTGGAATCATATCGATCGTCAAATTGATACGTTCCGTAGTTCCTTTGTTGAAAATATAATGTGGATCGGTCAACCTGAGATACCAACACTCTCCTTCTTGCATCGGTACAAGTTCATCGTTTAGATAAAACTCCACTTGTTCGCTACTAAATATCGGAATCGTCATGCGCACAACAGAGCGGTCTACTTCTATACCCAGAGTTGGATCAGTGTGTACCTTAACCTCTGCGCCAGCTTCTAGTCGTAGCAAACGGACTAGGGTCACTTTCGTATGCTGCTTGAAGGTGTCCACTACTTGGGTTAAATAAGGTGCTTGCTTTAGTTCTGGTGTGTCCATCCATTCTGTCCAAGAACCATCGGCGTAGTCCGTAGCTGGTGGCGGAAAAGGCAGAGAGGTGTCGACCAAATGAGCTGGGGAGCGAATCGGTAGTACGTTGTAGTAAATAAACTGGTGTAGATTCAATCGACTGACTTCGGCTTGCAGTTTTTGGCTATCAAAAGATAAGGGCAGTTTGACTCGATCTCGGATCGCTTCGGCAGTTGTATTCATCGTTTTTATTTTATAGTGTGTAGAAAATTAGTTGGCGATTGACGTAAATATAATAAAAGCAGTCTAATTTTTTTCAAAGTATTTTCAAAAGCACAATACACTGATAATCAGAATATTAAATAGTGATATTTAGAATAAAACTTACCTTTTCTTCAAGTTAGAAAAGATTTTTTCAAAAAGGTGGAATCAAAAGTGATAACGCTTCTCCTGAACGGTGATAAATGGGTGTAATCAGTGATAAACATTCATTTTAAAAATACAAAATTCATCATCATGAAAACTTTCAATTTCACTTTTATCATCGCTATCGTTTCTTTCTTTTTCTTCGCAACTAGCTGTACACAAGATGAGCTAGTCGAACTACCTACTGAACAGACAGCAAGCGTCGAACAGTTTGACCTTATGACCATTCAGCCAACAAGTGATGCTGCACAAACCGAATTACAATTGGAAGAAAGCGAAATCGAAAGTCGTAGCCTAGAAATCTTATATGAAGATGACGTTTACGTCAATCAGAACAGTTGGTTTAGCATCTCTATCCCGACTTCAAGCCTACAAGATAGCTATCGGTACAATGCTTACGTTACACTTGAAAACGGAACAGAAATTGATCTGTACGCGATGGGCTACAACCCTTATACCTCTTCCAATAATCAGTTCCGTACCATCCGAGATGGTGTAGGGCAGCATGGTGCCATATCGACTTATTTCGAGAAGCATGATTTTACCAGCAACGAATCGAAAGCTTTATTTTACCTCTATGGCAGAAGAGGTGGTTCTGTCCACTTAACGATTGAGAAAGAGTTGATCTATGACAACGGCGGAGGAAACGGTGGAAATAATGGTGGTAACAACGGCGGAGGAAATAACTCTAACACACTAATCAACGACAATTTTGAATCGTACAACGGTAGATTGGCGGCTGCGCATTGGGGTGACTTTATGATTTCTTACAACTATGCAAGTGTGGGATATGGTTACAACTTCGGCTACAACAGCGACCAAGCGATGAAACTACAAAGCTTTCCAAATGACTTCGAACCAACAGCAGCTTTATTGAAGCTAGGTGGTCAACAGCATGGAAAGTATGCGATGAGTTGGGATATGTTTGTAGAGCGAAACGGAAGCTACTCGTTCAAAGCACCGGGTGGCATTGACATCACACTTCACGAGAATGGTACAGGAACAGCAAGATTAGGCAACGCCAATCCACTGCAATTCCGTTACTCACAAAACAGATGGTGCAGTGTCAGTATGGATGCTGATTTGGGAAGAGGCTACTACGAACTGAGAATTGACAACACAAGAATTCGCTACACAGTGGGTCGCACAGACAACGCTTTTAACGAAGTAGAATTCATGGCAAACTCAGAAGAAATGGTTAAGATTGATAACATCTTGGTCGAAAGAATCTAATACTTGATCACACTATTGTAAACACCTTTGGGAGAATGCTTATCTGCGTTCTCCCTTTTTGTTTTTATGCTTTGCGCATCAGTACGAACACTATTCGATGAGAAGAATATGTTTGATATTGAATGACAAAGTCTTTATCTTTAAATGAAATTCATAAAATAGTTGATCTATGCTCCATGCTCAAAACACATCAAATATTTCTAGATTTGAAGAAATCCTAAATGAAATAGCGAACTTACAGTTAGCTGATTTAGAGCGTTTTGTTCAAAGAGCTACTCAATTACTGGAACAGCGAAAAACGCCTCCTTTTTCAAATAGAGAAGAAGAATTGATCCATCAAATTAAAAATGGAGGTCCTGCTGAATCTTTCTGGAAAGAGTATGATACATTGGCTGTAAAATTAGAAGCAGAAACAATCGGCGAGGAAGAAAGACAGCTTTTTCTTAAAAAAATAGAAGTTATGGAACAATGGTCAGTAGAAAGACTAAAATTGACTATAGAATTATCACAGATTTGGCAATGCTCCCCCAAAGAGGTACTGACGCAACTGAATATCGAACCTAGAGCCAGAAAGTATGCCTAGAGTTTACATTTCTAAGGCGATTTTAGAGGAATTGAAGCAACTGGCAAAAGGCTGTTGCGAATACTGTAAGTGTTTAGAAAAATTCTCCCCTTCTGAATTTACGACAGATCATATTATTCCAATTTCACTTGGTGGCACAAATAATCTTTTGAATCTAGCCAGAGCTTGTCAAGCCTGTAATGGTTCTAAATATACTGCTACTACTGCGATTGATCCTGCATCAGGAGACGAAGTTCCTTTGTTTCATCCAAGAAAAGACAAGTGGAACAACCACTTCGAGTGGACAAAAGACTTATTACAAATGAGAGGAAAAAGTCCTACTGGAAGGGCAACCATTGTTAGACTAAAAACCAATCGACCTGCGTTTATTAATTTGCGACAACTTCTAATCGACAACGGTCATCCTCCTGACTAGTATTTATCAATCCATCAACACAAACGCCCCCCAATAATACGCCCGATACTTTTTGCTCATCTTCAATTGCGCCTGATGCAAAGCCTCCGCAGCATCTTCTGTTTTGAGATAAAATTTATAGAAATACTGCATCAACTCCAGCGTCTGCTGATCGGGTACTTTCCAAAGACTGATGAGCAACTGATCGACACCTGCTGCTTTGAAGGCACGCTGCAGTCCAAACACGCCTTCGGTATCATAAATATCACCCAAACCTGTTTCGCAAGCAGAAAGTACGACCAAGTCTGTTTTAAAAAGATTGAGGTTGGAGATTTCAAAAGCAGTCAAGATGCCATCATCTAAATTGGGGATGCGCGTACCTCCTTTCCATCTGTAATTAGCACCTGAAAGAACCAATCCTGAACGTAGCAGCGGATTTTCAGCAGCTAAGATTCGGGTACGCAAATTTTCATCGCTATCAGCAGATTCCTCTTCTAGCGCATTGAAAAAGTAGCCGTGTGTCGCCAAATGCAAAATACTTGGTGCTTGCTCACCTTCCAGTTGTTTAATGCGATCTTCTAGAGCAGCTTCACCCAAATAGGTGCTGACTGTCCAATCCTTTTTTGCGAATAAGTTTTGAATGCTTTTGACTTCCGTTTCCGTTCCTGACAAATAGTTGAATTCCACCGCAGAGCGCGTTGAATCAATTTGTACGGAGCGCGTACCATTTGATACCTTTGCAAAAGCTAGAATATCGTCTTCCAATACCAATTCAGGCAACTGTTCTGCTTCTAACTGTTGCGCTATTTCAGTCAATTGCATAGAATCCAAATTGAAATACGCACCGCCCATCAAGGCAATACTTTTTGCTGTTAACTCCGTCTTTTCAGATCGAATAAAGTCACGCATGTTGCCGTAATAGTCGAAGCGAAACTGTTGCGTAAGCATATTGTTATCATCCACATCCGTAGGTAAAGCCGCAAATGCGACTCGATGCAGCAGACCTGTAGGTGAGATTTTGATGGTTTCAATATCTTCCAAGTAAGGTTGTAAAGGCTGCCAAATCAATTGATAGAGATCATAGCCAATCGACGGATTTTCGATGTAATTGTTGCCATTTTGGAGGACATCGGCTTTGAGAATGCGGGCGAGTTGTTTTTCTTCGGCGAGGTAGAGTAATTCGGGAGAAGCAGCATCTTTTTTGGTCACTAGGGCGCAGTAGTAGATGCTATCGGTTTTGCGTTGTGGCGTTCGATATTGGAATTTGAGGAAGTCGATGGCGATTTCGTCAGATGCTAATTGATCGCTAATATTCTTCCAATCTAAGTTTTCTTTTTCTGCTACTTGACTGGCGAATTTGCTAGAGCTACGGGCTAGTCTTTTTTCTAGGAGCTCCACTTCCTCTGCTAAATTTTCTATGTCAATATTGGATTGGACTCTTTCTTGTTTGGAGAGGACATAGGCAGAACCAAGTTCTTTGCGGAGCTTGAGATATTCTTCGTTAATGGAAATGAGGCTGCTGTCCTGTAAAGAGGTAACACTGATTTGATTATCGATGCTAAAATCTAGGGCTAGAGATTTGATGGCGAGGTGAAGATTTTGAGTGTTTTGGAGAATCTCTTTGCTTAATTCTTTTTGATGGAGTACGAAAGAGAAGAATTCTTCAAAATTAACTTGTATCTTTTGTAGGTAAGCAAGTCGAGTAGATTCGTCGAAGGTACTGTAGTAATTTCTAATCAATTCTAATTGACGTTGATTAGCTTCAGTATAATAGTCAATAGCTTTTTTAAATTTTAGACTGCGATCATTAATATTAGCGAGTGCGTATAGATCAATCACATAATCTGGATGCTGTTCCCCTAATATCGTTCTATCTATTGTGGCTACTTCAAGGTACAATTTTTCCGCTTTCTCTAGCAGACCTACATTCATATAGTGGCTTGCTAGGTTGCCTACCATTAGTCCATAGTAATAGCTCTCTTTACCATAGGTTTTAATCACGAGTTCTTTTGCCTCTATAAATAAGGGCTCTGCTTTGTTGAATTTTGCTTGTGTGGAGTACAGCTCTGCCAAGTTAGTCGTCAACGCGATATAGAACAGCGTATTTTCAGTATTCTTCAATATGTTTTTGCCTTCTGCGTAAGCGCCTTCAGCTTCTTCGTATTGATTTAAATTTTCATAATTAATAGCAATTCCATTCAAAACATTAGCATAGTCAGTCAGCTTATTGTTTCTTAAGTAAAGTTGTTTTGCTGCTAACCAATGCTCGTTCGATTTTTTGTTTTGTCCAAGCTCATAGTAACAATAACCTAAAAAATAAAGTGCGTCTATGTAATAACTGTTAGCTCCGTATGTTGAATAAAGAATTGACTTGGACTGGAGTAATGCTTCTTCAGCTTCATCATAGATTCCCATTGAAATACTAAATGCAGCGTCATTTTGTAAAGCAAGCGCATAAGATGGATGCTGATTCCCAAATAAGTCATTGAGCATTTTTAGGGCTTTTGCATTCTCTTTTTTTGCTCGAATGAAATCATTTTTTTTGTCGTAGAATCTAGCCCAATGCAAATACAATTGTCCGACTGATGGATGTGGATTATTATATAACCTGTTGCATAATATTTCAACTTTAGTCAACTTATCATAGGAAGCATCAAAATCCTCTTGTTCTAACTTAGAAATAGCTTGCTCATTCAAGATTTCAATGAGCAAATGTTGTGATTTTGTTTCAGCTATTGAATGAGCCAAATGAAATAGAGAATCTGATTCTTTATAATTCTCTTGTTCTTGCCTTAATTTACCATAATAAAATAAATGTCTGGCATAATCTATTGAGTTGGTATCACTTTGGCGATAATAGTTCAAAGAGGTATTGTGTAATAAACTATCTGCACGTTGAAATTCACTTAAAGTAGTCAGTAAAGAGGCAGCTAAGGATGAGTACTTAGCTGAAGATAAACCCTGATTGTTAGTCCTCGGGGAAACCATGATCTCTTCCATGCTGCTTAATGCCTTTTTGTAGAAGCCTCGCTGCATTTCTAATTGAGCTCGATAAAATAAGATTTCGTGATAGTAAGAAGAGTCACTGCTCAAATGAGAATTTGAAAGTGCAATGTTTATCAGCTTTTCTCCTTGTTCTAATTCACAATAAATTTCGTGCTGCTCCAACTGTTGAAGTACGCTTTTTTGCTCTTTCGTAAAAGACTGAGCTAAAAGCAATTCAGTAGCAAATAGAAATACAAAAAAGGATAAACAACTGCACTTTCCCATAGATAACTTATTTTAATAGACGCCATGATCGGGTTAACTCACACCATCTTTATCGTGTAATGACTAACCGTTTCACTTTTACCATCTTTGCATTTTTTAATTGAAGAAAGTAAACACCTACTGGCAGCTCGCTCACATCAATATCTAAAGAATGATCTCCCTTATCCTGATAGTGATTGTCCACAATTTTTCTGATAGCTTTACCTTTTAAATCATATAAGCTGACTTGAATTTTACCCGCTTCATCTAATTGGTAAGAAACGGTAGTAACACCTCCCGAAGGGTTTGGCATTATTGATAGATGATCATTTTGTGAACTAACATTGGCCATTTTCGCTCTATTCCCAATAGAAAAATTATAAAAAGTTTCTAGCGTATATTCTCCCATAGCATCCGCCAATTCATTGTCGAAATAGATATAATAAGTAGTCGGAAAATTGACATTATTAACGGTTGTGAAACCATTGTAGTCACACTGTATGAATGTTAAGTTATTACAACCTCCCCTATAGACTCTTAGTCTATTATTGGCATCGTAAGGCAAAATTTCTATGGAGAATCCAGATGCATTGGATGGAGGAGAAACACTGAACCAGACACCTCCCTTGGGAGCTCCATTAGTACCTCCACAACTTTCCAAGCCATTTGAATCTGTCAAACTAGCATTATCGGCATTCCCTATATATACTTGAGAAGAGTTACTATTTACAGCATCTAGCGCTGTAGCATTTACGCATAGATCATTTGGTGGGAAGTATTCCTCTATTTCAACTGTATAATCATCAATGCTTGCACCTGTAAAATCATCCAAATAGATAAAGTATTCTTCCCCCGCTGTCACACTGAAGATAAGTGCTTGCTTAGTAATAACTTCTGTATCAAAATCACCTCCTACCTGACAAAAGTTATAACTACTGCATTCATAAAGATTGAAATTTCCACAACTACCTGTAAAGACAGATAATCTGTTTTCATCATTTTCATCGCCAGGACACGCTCCAAATAGCACGTCCTTATCATGTCTCATTACCACTGTGCTAGTAATAGGACTTACAAAGCGAAACCAGACACCATCTTGAAGACCGTTATTGTAGAAAGGAAACGTTTGAGCACAACTGCTGACATTGTAGGTGTCTCCTTTTGAGGAGTTCATGCCATTCCCCGTGTAGGGAACATTCAAAAATAATTCTTGAGCATTTTCACATAAATCATTTACTGGAACATCTTCATTACAATTGGTAATAGATGCCCGAAAATTCGATGTGTTTTTCGCATGAAAACCAGCTAAAAGTTCGACTTCCTGACCACCGTATAGACCTACTGTAGTATTCTGTAAAACTTCGGCAAAACTTACCACTTTTTCACTTGCGAAATAGTTGCCCATTTTTATGGAAGAAGTACCTACTGTATCTATACTAAAAGATAAGTTACAAGCTCTGGGATAAACGGTAATGAGTTGTTCCTTTGTAGTTACATTTCCACATTCATCTTGTGCGATCCAGGTTCTAGTTACAAGTCTTTCTCCACTACAGTCATCTACATTACTGTCATCTTCATAAGTTACTGTAACACTTCCATTGTTATCCATTGCATCACTTACATTGCCAGTGATAGATAACTGATCAATCTGTTCACAGAATATATGAGCATCTACTGGCACTGTAAATGTAGGTGCTTCATCGTCCAATACTTCTAAAATAAGCGTGAAATTATCGGACTCGACAGACCAAATAAGTTCTTCTCTGTAAAGAATACAATAAGTGCTGTTAGGATCAAGTACGGGATTGTTTTCTGAACCAATTTTTCTTCTTGTTAAAACGAGTGGCTCAGTTGTACTACAAGAAACAGAAAAGCAACTCCCAAAAATATTTTGAATTCCTGTATTGGATAGATCGTCATTGGTAGTCAGCCTTACAGTTTCACCGCATACATAAGTACATTGGTTTTGTATACAATTATCTGCACTAGTACAACTTACTGAAGCTTGTACACTAATGGTTTGACTTTGTACACTTGTATTTCCGCATTCATCTGTCACTGTCCAAGTTCTAGTAACTGTACTGCCTGTATTGCAGTTAATAAACTGAGTATTGATGACATCCTCATACGTTATACTAGCAATACCGCAATTATCGCTTGCATCATTGACGTTGCCTGTGATCTCCAAATCATAAATATTCTCCTCACAAGAAATGGTCATGTTAGCAGGAACAGTGAAAGTAGGAGGGAAAGAATCAACAATGACTAAAGTGGCA
The DNA here is from genome assembly GCA_964385665.1 of uncultured Saprospiraceae bacterium. Taxonomy (GTDB): domain Bacteria; phylum Bacteroidota; class Bacteroidia; order Chitinophagales; family Saprospiraceae; genus JAAUTG01. The sequence goes on along the minus strand of CAYLPW010000099.1, from coordinate 2,544 downwards.
GAAATGGTGATATTATCGTTGCCTTCTTGACAAAGTCGCTCCCAGGATATCGTTTCTGTAGAACAAATAGCAACATTACTATTCTTTGTAAAGACGATATCATTTGACTCCTTTAATTGATTTCTACCTTTTTTGAAGATAGGTTTTTTCACTGAATTACATTCTCTACATAGCCCTCCTGTAAACTCTATACCCCTGAAAACAGGAGCGAAGCGCTCGGCTAATGCTTCTTCACTTAAATCTTCTTCGCAAGATAAGTATATAGTGGCACCGTCAGGAATACAGCCATTGAAATAGTAACAATCTGTGATGGTACAATAATCAAAACAAAGCTGAGGAGCTTGGTTAGGCGATCCATCATAAGATTCAGCGGTACGTTGTCCTGTCCCAGAAATAATCAAATTCATGGCATTGCCCTGATTCCAATCATTGTCATTGACAATTTCGTTAATGATTTGATAGATGTCAGGAGAGCGTTGATTCATTCCTTCTTCTCCCACACTATTCCATGCAGGAATGTTATCCCAAGCAATTGAATTAAAAGTAGTTATTCTAGTACTTAGATCATTGATTGCATCAGTATACGGTTTAGCATTTAGAGATTTTTCGCCCTTTATAGTCAAGTTGGTAGTTTCTGAATTAACCTCATCTGCTGTAAACTGAAGATAGGCATTGGTAATAGTTGCAAAACTAGAGACGGGAATATCCTCAAATCTGAGCCCGATCAGTTGATTCCCTCTATTCGTATTTGGGTTATCATCTAAGGTCAACTCAACATCTGTACTATTGAAGTATATTGTGCCATCTTGAAGTTGTTCTACATCATTAAAGCTACTACTAATACGAGCACAAACCGTACCACCTCTAGAAATACCTACACAGTTACATTTTTTATCAATTATGTCGTTATATGTATCCGCATTTCCATCGTCACAGAAGTTGCCTGCGTCTGCACATGCATTATCACAACCATCACCAATGCCATCTCCATCTGTATCTACGAAACTAATATTGTTACCGATCACCCAATTAGAAGAAGTGCCACTGCCAGCAAAATTATTTATAGTCGCATCATTTCCATTGATAGATCTATCTTTTGCTACTGTCTGACCACTATTGTCTTCATTCGGTTTTCCTTCATTGAAGCGGTAATAGGCAACCAAGCCTGTTTCAGTACCTTGTAGTTCTTCATAGAGATTAGCTTGAATTTGCGCTTCTGTTCGCGCTATATTCCATACACGTAACTCATCTATTTTTCCATTGAAGTAGGCTTCATTGTTGAAGGGAAAACCTATATTCAGATTCGTATTATTAAATATAAAACCTGCCGCTGCCGATCCAACAAGCACTCCATTAATATAAACTGAATATGTACTGCCTGTATGTGAAGTCGCAATATGTACCCATTCGTTTTGAGGTAGCGATGGATTGAACTGTGTACCACCAGCTCCGAAATACCCCAACTGCGTACTCCCATCTGGCTGTATTAGCCAATGATGTGCACCAGCATTCAGTTGTCCTAGATTCAGTAACCAAGAACGTGATGCTGGATACCCATCAAGATAGACCCAAGCTTCAATAGTGTGGGCAGGATCACCAGTACTTAGGCCCGATAGGCTATTTTTTCGAATGTAATCATTTGCTCCGTCCAAATCGATGGCGGCATTCGCTAGATCGGGACAATTATCACAAACATCAGGTAAGCCATCACCATCGGTATCCGTAGGGTCAGCATTAATCGAAGGTCCAATGGTCCAATTAGAGCTTGTACCGCTGCGTGCAAAATTGGTTAAGTCTCCGCTAAGTCCACTATTGGATTGGTCAATCGCTTTAGCTGCACTATTTGTGTTATTACTGTTTGGCACGCCTTCATCGAAATTGTAATAGGCGACCAGATTGCTTTCATCACCCGTTAGTGCTTGATTGATAGTAGCTTGAATTTGAGTAACGGTTCTTGCTGTCCGCCAGATACGCACTTCATCAATCTGTCCGTCAAAGTTTCTACCCGTTGCTTCTGAGTTGTCGCCTATAAAAACAGGAAAGTTGACATTATTAACATTGCCTGTCACCACATCAGACACATCCAAAACACCATCTATATATAAATATCGCCCACTTCCATCGTATACAGCAGCTACATGATGCCATTGTCCATCATTCACATTGGTAGTACCAACAAGTTTAAAAGGAGATAGACCAGTTGTTGCAAAAGTAAGGTTATTCCCTACATTTTCCCTTGCAATTCGCCACGAGCCGTCTCCTTTAGCAATAAGTGTTTGAAATTGCTTATCAAATTGATCGACTTTGAACCACATCTCTACAGTCAGTTGATTGGTAAAATCAAAGCTACTTTCGTTGGGCAACTCAATGTAGTCGTCTACACCGTCAAAGTCTAGTCCTGGATTAGTCAATGTTAGACAGTTATCTGAAGGTGACTGACTGATACCTATACTGAGTAAGCAAAGGGAAAAATAGAGATAGCAAATAAATGTTTTCATAGTGTATCTATTTAGTTAAAATAATGATTATATTTCGTTTTGCTAT
>CAYLPW010000098.1:15349-16774 GCA_964385665.1 uncultured Saprospiraceae bacterium | reverse complement strand
CTTAGCCAGTAAACCTACCAGACGATCAGGTCAGTTTAGTAGTCAAACTCAGACTAAATGGGGGAAGTCAACTACTCCTTTGTTCAAAATGTTAGGAAAGAATTGACAATCAAATTATTCCTTTTTTGAATCTGTATCTCCGACGCTTAGGTCAACTATTGCTTGCTCCACTATCTGCACTCTACGGCATGGGCGTCAGTACCCGTTCTTTTTTTTATTCTAGCGGATTGTTAAAAAGTGCGGAATTCAGTCTGCCAGTCATTTCAGTGGGCAATCTTTCTGTAGGCGGGGCAGGAAAAACGCCACATGTCGAGTACCTCATTCGATTGCTAAAAGACTACGTGTACGTGGCAACTTTAAGTCGAGGATACAAGCGCAAAACGAAAGGCTTTCTACTTGTCCATCAAGGGCAGAGTGCCAACGAAGTAGGCGATGAACCGCTACAATACAAACGAAAATATCCAGATATACTGGTGGCTGTTGGGGAAAACAGAAGCTTGGCCATTCCAGAAATCGTGCAGCAAGCTCCGCAGACACAAGTGGTTATTTTGGATGATGCCTTTCAGCATATAGCGATTCAGCCAAGTTTAAACATTCTGCTGACGGAATACCAACGACTTTTCACTGATGATTTTCTATTGCCTTCGGGGCGACTACGAGAATGGCGCAGTGGCTACGAACGCGCTGATACGATTGTGGTAAGTAAATGTCCGCCAGACTTATCTGTAGAGCGACGCGACCGAATTGTGGAAAAAATTAGACCGTTGGCACATCAGCGCGTTTTCTTCTCTTACTATCGCTATTCGCCATCTTATTACTTATTCAACTCTAAATATAGAGCGCAACTGAACGAAGAAGTGGATGTGTTGCTCATTTGTGCCATCGCCAAAACAGATTATTTGCTCGATCATCTAGAAGGTCAAGTCAAATCCATCGTCCTGATGTCGTTTGAAGATCACCACTACTTTAGCAAACATGACATTGGTTCGCTACGCGCTACTTTTGAGCGCATGAAAGGCAAGAAGAAAGTAATTTTGACAACGGAAAAGGATGCGATGCGCCTAGAACTCCACCGCAATTATTTGGTCGAGCATCAACTACCCATTTTCGTATTACCAGTGCAAGTCGATTTTCTATTCAACGAACAAGCTGCTTTCAATGAGTATATTCGACATCATTTGTTGAGTTTTCGGGTGTAAAAGACGTTAGATAGTAGATGTTAGACGATAGACTACTAGCTACTCTATGAATAAAAGCAAGCAATGCTTTTTTGGTAGAAGATGATGGTATAAGTTATCATTTTTTATCTCAAGTAAAGGGAAACATCGGTTGCTTCCAGTGCTGTACTTCTATAAACTGCTCACAGTTGTCTATCTTTTCTTTCCAAAAGAAGGGTTAAGTGTAAAGTCTAGGAGCGAAGCGATC
>CAYLPW010000098.1:0-15249 GCA_964385665.1 uncultured Saprospiraceae bacterium | reverse complement strand
AATCTCAATCTCAATCTCAATCTCACATCTTCCCCTCGTCCGCCAAACTATAATAACCTTTTCCAGCGATAATTAAATGATCCAATACTTTGATATCCAAGAGTTTGCCACCAGCTTTCAGTTTTCGCGTGATGTCCAAATCCGCTTGACTTGGGCGCAAGTTACCTGACGGATGATTATGGACTAGGATGATAGACGTGGCTTGTGCTTCCAACGCTTTTCCAAAAATCATGCGAGCATCGACGACTGTTCCTGTGATGCCACCTTGACTCAACTGTTCTCTGCTCATGACGATATTGGCTTGATTCAAAAACAAGACCCAAAACTCTTCATGTGGCAAGTCCATCAAGAGGGGCGCAATCAAATGAAACGCATCGGCACTCGATGTAATCTTGACCTTTTTCCTGATCTCATTCAGTTGCCTGCGCTTCCCTAACTCCAAAGCTGCCATAATCGCGACCGCTTTAGCTTGTTTGATGCCGTCAATTTTCATTAATTGCTTCGCACCACGTCGCGCTAGTTCATCCAGATCATTATCGACTTGCGCCAATAGTTTTTTGGATAAATCTAAGACCGATTCGCCTCTTGTTCCCACGCGCATCAAAATAGCAATCAACTCTGCATCCGACAGCGCGTTCGCTCCTTTTTTCAATAGCTTTTCGCGCGGCTGATCTTCCGCTGCCCAATCCTTTACCGTGAGTCGTTTGTATCCATCTTCCATATACGAGAGTTTGAGTCCATAACAAAAACGTATGAATGAATTCATACGTAGATTAGCGTACTATACCTTATCCAGCAAGATATATTTAATCGTTTTCCCCTTCTTCAAATGCTGCTTTTCGTAGAACGTTTTGATTTCCAGCGCATCATCGTACAGTGTTCCGCTATAAATGTCCTCATTTAGATAGGTGATTTTGTAATTAGTCACATGTCGCATCACTTCTAAAGTATATTCGTAGAGGTCGGTCGAGTCCGTTTTGAGGTGAATTTGCCCGTTTGTTTGCAGAATCGGGTAAAACATATTTAGAAACTTTGGATTGGTCAATCGGCGATTGGGCTTGCTCAAAAAAGGATCGGCGAAGGTGATCCAAATATCCGCGACTTCCCCTTCCGAGAAGAAGTAATTTAATTGCTCGATCCGCGTCCGTAGAAAGGCAACGTTCGATAAATTATCCTCCACAGCCGTTTTCGCTCCTCGCCAGATACGTGCGCCTTTGATATCAACTCCAATGAAATTACGATCAGGGAAACGTTGAGCTAGACCTATCGTATAATCTCCTTTCCCACACGCTAATTCCAGCGTAATCGGATGCTCGTTTTGAAAGAATTTGTTTGCCCACTCTCCTTTCAGCTGGACTTCTTTGCCTTGCTCACCCAGAAGTTTTGGGTCTTTCGGATTGAAGTTCTCAAATACATGTGGATACCTATAAATTTCGGCGAACTTCTGTAGTTTATTGCGCTTGCTCATTGCTGTTTATTCCTGTAGTACAAAACACAAAGATAAACGCCTTCCTCAAAAATTACTGGATGCTAATAGGGATACAAAATCAATGTTTCGGCTAGGCTTCAAAAGTCAGGGCTTTACCTCAAAGTAAACTCCTGACCCTATTATCCACGATCAATTCTGTTTGTTTATAAAACGAGTCACCGTCTTCCCATCATATCGCACCACTCCATTCAACGTACCAGCCCAGATCATGCCACCGCTATCTTCGGTGATGCCGAAAAACATCCCTTCTCCTGTTCGGATAGGTGTAGCTACGGGTTGTTTTTTGTTTAAAGATAGCACGTCGTAACGAGACAATGCCCAACCAGCTTGCGAGCTATGTTCTGAACTCGTCCAAATATTGCCTCTGCTATCTTCATAGATATAGCCTACAAAGCCACGAGTAATATTGCTGAAAGTAGTGCCGTCGTATCGCCAAAGTCCAGGATTGCCACCTAGCCAGATATTTCCCTTAGTGTCCACTAGAAGGTGACGAATATTCTTGAAAGGTTTACCTTCATGTAGCACAGTGGTGAAGGTCGTTCCATCGTAACGAAACGTATTTCCCCTGGTGGCGAACCAAAGTTCATCAGAAGAGACTTCGATAATAGAATTAACCTCATAAGGAGGGCGACTAGCTTGCTTTCGTATTTTTTCTAGCCGATTCAAGTTGCCATCTACTGTTATCATAGTATCCTTGTCCAAATGATAACTTTGAAATGCTTGCCCATCGTAACGGCTAACTCCTTTATTCGCACCGAACCAAATAGAACCTTCCTGATCTTCAAATATACAATTGACTTCATTATCTATGAGTCCATCTGTAGTTGTCAACTGTTGGAAAGAAGTACCATCATAACTATAAACACCGCCACCAATAGAGCCAAACCAAAGGCGATCTTCGCTATCTTCTACTATTGAAAAAAAGCGGTGGTCGCTCACGCCTTCCGTTACGTTCATAAAGGTCTCTCCGTCGTAGCGGATGATTCCACCAAAAGTAGCCAACCAAATATCGCCGTTTCGATCTTCTAAGATGTTGCGGGTGATGTGGTTGGGTGCGCCCTTTACCACTAAAGTATCTACTTTTTCGATAGCAGTACTATTAGTGAATCCTTCAATATTTGCTGGTTGAACTACTTGTGCTGCACGTTTCGTTTCCTCTTGTACTTGGCAAGAAGTTAATGAAACAAAAGAGACGAGAAGAAGGTAGATGGATAGCTTGCTGTTCACTGCTTGTTCTGAAATTTGATTAGAGTTGCAAGAACAATGATTTCTTCTTTCTCCTATCTCTTTTGCTGTAAATTAGTGTTAAAAAGCCAAGTTTACATTCCTATTCCAGCTGCCAAGTCTGGAACGTCTTAAAAATTATACCCAAAATGCAGACCAGGTTCTCCAATAAAATACCGATTCCATTTATCATTCAATACGCGAAAACTTTCTGGCATTTCGGTTTGAAATGGACGATGCGTGACCGCAATAGACGGCTCGATGAAAAAGCGATTATTAAATAACTTAATGTGATACCCAACACGATACGTATTGAAAATTTGGAAGCCATTGTCAATTTTGTTGCCATCTTCATTGACGAAAGTCTGCCAAGCACTCATCACATGAACACCTGTATATAGACCTTCCCACCAAAAACGTTGATAGACAAGTGCAAAACCAACTTCTCGAATGTAGCCTGGATATTTTTCTTCGGGTGCTTCAAAAGAAGATCCAAGTGGAATACCCAATGACCACGCATAGCGCCACGTTTTCAACTCTAAGGAGACAACATCTTTTTCCGTCAGTCGATACCCAATATTGAGTTGGGCGAACTGGGGATTATTGGTTTCGAGAAAGTTACCTAATAATGCAAATGTGCTACCTACGAAGCACTTCTTGTAGACAGTATCTTGTGAGTTGTATTGTGCTTGAAGCTGCAATGTACTTGTCAATAGTCCTATCAATAGGACGATAGAAATTCCCTTTTGCATATGTATGTAATCGTTGATGAAAGAATACTACAAAAGTATCAGGGAGGGGAGCTAAGATTCGTTCACTTAAGTTAAGAAGACTTACTCTTCTCTAAAATTCTTCCTCGAAGTCGACTCAAAGACTGTGGTGTCATGCCTAGATAACTGGCTAGCTGATACTGAGGTACGCGCTGAATAAGGTCAGGTCGTTTTTCTAACACCTGCAAATAACGTGCTTCGGGAGAGGACATTTTAAAGGTCGCAAAGTCCATCTCTTGTCGCATTAATAGGTCTTCTGACACCAAGCGACACAGCGTTTCAAACTTGGGAAACTGCGTGAACATATCCGTCTCCATATCAGGATCAGAAATAGTCAAAATGCAGTCTTCTACACAGGCAACGTGATATTCGGAAGGCTTTTTGTTAAGTACGCAGTGTGGGGTCAGTCCTTCCATTTCGGTGTAAAAAGCAGTTGTTTTTTCTTCTCCGTCGACGACATAATACGTTCGGATACAGCCTTTTAGTACAAAGTAGCCATCTGTAGCATACTGCCCTTCTCGTAACAAGATAGTCCCTTTCGGGAAGGATCGGAAAATATTTAAGTCAGTGACTGCTTGTTGCTCTGTTTCTGTCAGTTGAATATAATGACCAATAAAGTCTAGCAGTAGGTGCTGCATATGGATTGGGTTTTAAAATAGAGAATTTAAGCTGGTATCTTATTCTTATACACCAGTGTGCGATGTGGAAACGGAATTTCTACCCCTTCCCGATCAAATCGTTTTTTGATACTTTCAAACAGATCACAACTCAACACAAACCCATCTGCTGCCGTACGCGCCCATACCCAAGCGCGTAGATTGACAGATGATTCTCCCAGACCGAGTACTCGAACGGTCACATCAGGCGTACCAGCTTCGATTTGTTCTTCCGTTCGGACATCGTAGTATAGTGGATGGTTTCGCACTTCATCTGCCATGATGGATTTTGCCAAGTCAATATCGCTGTCGTAACTAATGCCAATGTCCAAAAATCGGCAAACGTGGTCGTCGATTATACTTGAATTGATAAGTACCTGATCGCTAATGATCGAATTAGGAATAATGATGCGCTCGTTTTGGAAATTGCGAATAACGGTGTGCCGCAGCGTAATGTCTTCTACGATGCCACTGTTGGTCTGTACAGTCAGCCGATCATTGACGCGGAAGGGTTTAAAAATCACAATGAAAAGTCCACTAATTATATTGCTCAACGCTGCCTGAGAAGCAAACCCAACAGCGACCGCTAAGATACCTGCACCTGCTAACATGGAAGCAGCTATTGTGCGCAAACTAGGCACTTGAGCAACTGCAATCGCAAACCCCAGAACATAAATGACTGCGGTAACAATATGACGTAGAAAAAGATAGTTGGTTGGATTGCTCTTCATGACATCAGTCGACCTACGAATGAGTCGTTTGAATAACCGATCCACAATGTAAGCTACAAGGATCGTAGCCAATAGAATACCTACAAAAATAAGGACGTACACTATTCTAATATCCATCTATTTCAATTTTAAGCGTACAGAAAGAAGGACGATCAGTTTCACTAGTGTCTCCGATTGTTCAATAATTGTCGCGCACCAGTTGTAGCACTTTTTCCATTTCTCGCTTCACTGGTGTCGAACTGCCAAGGTAGTTGTTATTCATGAAACTAAAGATTAAGGTTTTGCCACTCTTTGTTTTGAGGTAGCCACTCAAGCAGTGTTTGTTGCTCAATGTGCCAGTCTTCGCAAATACATAAGGAGAATTGCCTTTGGCTGGTACATACCATTTTTCAATGGTTCCAGATTCGCCGCCAGCGGGAAAAATATTTAGTAAGCGTTCCTCAGGTAGCAGTTGATAAATCTTGTTCAATAACTCAACAAGCGTACGTGGCGTAAATAAGTTGTAGCGGGATAGACCAGAACCATCTACCCATCTGGGTTCATCGGTCAGATCAGCTAGGTAATTATCTTTTATATAGTCGACTGCCATGATCGGGTCTTGAATACCCAACAGCTTGCCAGAAACGGTCAATAATAACTGTTCCGCCACAAAGTTGTCGCTCTCTTGCATCATTAATTGGTAGACGCTATCCGCTGGCATCCTACTGTAAAAAGCTTGTATGCTATCTACTTGGATCATTCCTTCCTGAAAGTCAACCCTCTCATTCAACGTGTCAGATAGCAGCTCTAAAAACAACTCGTCCGAATAGCGAAAAGGAACATATCTCTTGTACTGACCGCTGGCTAATGCGCGTGCATTGCACGTAAATTCATTTTTATCAATAGCGCGGACGAAACGAACACGTCCGTTGTCTAAAGTTGGGTCGAGTTGAACCTTATTTTGAAAATAGGAAGGTATGGCTTCAAAATTCATCTCGCCTTTTTGATGCTGAAACAGCACTGCATTGCCATAGATGGGAAAGGCACTACGCTCACTTTGATACGTGTACAGATAGTCATCCCATGACCAGCCTGGACCGAAACGAGGTGCAGTTACTACGTTTTTAGCATAGCGTAATGGCAGTTTTTGATCGCGCAAAAATTGTATAACGCTGCTGTCTTTTGGCAAACGATCATATAAAAACGCTGGATGACCAGACCCCCAAAAGGTAAATACAGAATCACTTTTCTGATAGTAAAACGCTGGAATAGAATCGCCTAACGCCACTAAACTACTGTAAAGCGTGAAGATTTTTGTATTGGAGGCTGGCGTGTAGTACTTGTCGGCTTCGTGTTGGTATATCCATTCTTCGGTCGATGGATCGTAGAGGGCAAAGCCGGTGAAAATTTGGTTGAAGAGTTGGGAGTTGTTGAATTGATTGTCGAGTTGGGGGGTGATGGGGGATTGGGCGGAGAGTACAGTGCTTAAAATGAAGAAAATACAAATTGTAGAAACGAACAATCGCATAAGCAGTTTTAGCACTCAAGGTACGAGAAATACCCTACTATTTTATCTCCGTCAAACTTCAATAATAGTTTTAATATCCTCTTTTTAGAAAAAACGCTGGTTTGAAAACTGCCTTCTGCTATACTTGTCTATCTTTTTGATACTCCTCAATTGTTTGCCTAATTTTTTCTTCTGATATATTTAAAGCTTTAGCTATTTTAGTTGTAGAAATACCAATCTCATACATACCAATAACTGCCTGCTCTATACCTTTTTCTATACCCTTTTCTATGCCTTGCTCTATGCCCTCCTTTCTCCCTTGTTCAAGCGTTTTTTCTAGTAGTTTTGCATCTATCATTTTAGTGTGCTGCTCACTAGCGATGTCTCTCAGTCGTTTAAGATAAGCTTTATATGCAGCTTTTTCCTCTTCATTTAAGTTCATTTTATCCAACTTCTCTTTGGCTTCTGATAAACCCTTTGCAGAAAAATTGTCTTGTACTTCACCATTCTTTAAGAAGTAAATCCATTCATCTAGCTTATCCTGAACTATATTATTAAACTGACCTACTTTGATGAGCCAATATTCTGGATAGATTTCATGAACTTTATCAACTTGATAGATTTCTGTTTGCACACTGGCTAAATTCAATATGTCTCCTTTATGGATGCCCTCAAACTGAGTTGTTCCATGATAAATGTAATCCTTTCCTTGTCCTAAATCAAAATAAGCTATGGTTATTGAAATCACCTTTTTGACCTCTGCGTACTCGTCTCCTTCATCAATGTATTCTGTTATTGCTTTTGAAGTTCCGTAGAGTATCCTATGGAAATAGTCGTATTCTTTGCTGTTTTGAACCTCAATAATTATTAGCTCTCCTTTTTCATTTTCAACAAGAATATCTACCCGATTGTGCTTGTCATCCTGATCGTCTTTATTTCCTTCACTTTCTAGTATTCTCTTAATGATGACATCTTCCGAAAGAAGTTCGCTCAAGAAACCTTCTAAAATATCAAAATTTGCTTTATTCCTAAGCAACTTTTTCATCGCCCAGTCAAACCGTATCAACTTCTTTTTTTTCATAGACCTATTTTAATTTTCCTGGACGTTTCATAATATGAAAGGTTTCTATCGACTACGCCTCACTTCTATTGATAATTATCCTTCTCCTAGTAATATACAAAATTTCCAATAACTCAGTTGCATTCAGGGAAATAGTCTTATCTGATCAAACCAACTTGTTAAAAATACACCACTCTACAACCCTTTCAAATACTCAATCACCGCCTTCCGCTCTTTTGCACTCAATTTATCTCCAAAATAATGGCCTACATTCGAGTAACCTGGCAAGGTCGTGTCGTAAGTGGCTTTACCAAACGACCCATCTTTTGCTTCATACTGATGCCCCACTTCTACCTCATCAAAGTCATAATTTTCAATATTTCGCTTCCAAAACGTGGGACGTGCTTCACTATTCAACAAGGTTTCCAAAGTTGGAACAGCGCCATTGTGCAAATAAGGTGCAGTCGCCCAAATACCATCTAAAGGTGGCGCGACATAGCCGTAGTGAGGTGACAAACTAGACTGTGGTGCAGAAGTGGCGAACCAGCTATCGTTGTACCAATCGGTAATCGGTGACGTCATCGCATAAGCCGCATACAACGTATCTGTTTTGACTACATCTACAGAAACAATCTTGTTAGGATAGGTTTCCTGTTCGCCGTACGTACCATGGCAACCACTACAGTGTTCTTCAAAAATCGCTTGTCCCTTCTTCGCTAGTCGTGTATCGATGTCGTAAGGATAAGCAGGTGGTTCGAGTTGCTGTAACCACGCTAATACATCCACGAAGTTCTTTTGAATTTCTCGGGCTTCTGTACTATCCGAAATACCTAAAACAGACGCTTGCATCAACAGCTTAGTGAAGTCCCCCTTTCCAACTCCTGTATAGTACAGTGCGTTTTTCTTTTTCACGTGCCAAAGCGGAGGTACGTCAGAGCCGATATTGTACGCATCGGTACTATATTGATCGTTAGCGGTGTAAGTTAAATCCTCTAAATCACGATGTTGCATACAAGCTTCTGCCAAACGCGCGGCTGGATTCGGACCGATTTGATTAGTCGCAATGGCTGGCGAAATAGCTTGTAAATACCGATTGAAATCGTCAAAAGTGTTCTTTTCTTCGCTCTCCTTTCCGTATTTAAAGCGAACAACTTTGTCCATCACGCCAAAAAAACCAGATAGATTCGCGCGGTAGTCCGATGCAAAGTTTCCAATGCCTAGCACTACACTATCACCCATCGGGGCAGCATGACAGGTAAAGCAATTGCCAGACACCACTTCTACACCACTCTTCGTCGTGAACACGGACATCAGGTAAGGCACATCAGGATTGGATGGATTCGCTGTACCCATCTTTTCCACCAACTTTTTGCCACGTGATTCAAATAAGTCGTACGGAATACCACTACCTACGTATTCGCCCGATAACATGTACTGATAGCCTTTATCGGGATCGCCATCTTGTTGTTGAGGAGTAGCCACCAAACGTTCTGTCTTCCATATATCTGTCGCTGTCCAAATGGGGAGTTCTGTATAAGTGTTACATGCCCAAATGGAGAAAAAAATACTACTAGCTATGATCCATTTCCACTTCATATTCATTGCATTACAAAGACAAAACCAATGGATGTACATACTGTTTTTGAAATCCACAAAAGATGACCACTCCTCAACAATTGTTTGCAGGTGCAGTTTGAACGATACTTAGTTATGCTGCTCTAACAGAGCACTTTTAGGTCACAGCATGGCTTACCTACTAAATCTACTGCACCTACTCATGTTACAATCCGTTCTTCTCGCTCAGATTTTTACTACCTTCTTCATGACTGGCTTGATTTGGCTCGTCCAAGTTGTTCATTATCCACTAATGGCAGACGTAGGTACTGATCTGTTTGTCGAATATGAAGCAAAACACACACGTACCATCACTTTTGTCGTGATGCCAATGATGTTAGTAGAGTTGGGAACCGCCGTCTCACTACTACTCTTGCCAACCGGCTTTCCTAGGCATTGGCTGATTGTCGCTTTTGGTTTGTTACTATTGATTTGGGCATCAACATTCTTTCTACAAGTACCACTGCATGGCGTATTGAGTCAAAAATTTGATGCGATTTCCCATCAAAAGTTAGTGAATACGAATTGGGTTCGGACAGTACTTTGGTCAGCACGTAGTGGAATTTGGTTGGTACTGTTGTATCCTAAATTGTAACGAACAGCACAATTGGGCGTTAATCCAAGAAGGCAGTGAATCCAAAAAAGAAGTAGCGGATGCAGCCAAATGATAAGGAAACACATCTTTGTATTGAAACTGCGTGAATTTCATCAAAATGTCTTATCCTTGTTACAATTCTGTTAAATCAGTACATTGACAAATATTCATCAAACTATTGCTGCTTTGTGAAGTATAAGATTAGGAGATTTTCTTCGTTTATATACTCAATAATTTTTGAGAATCTCCTCACCATCCGAACCGAAACATACTTGTAAAGTACTATACCAACTAAATACGTTCTACGATTCGACAAGACACCGATTGAAAGCAAAAAATTACGAGCCATGAATTTGAGCGATTCGACCGTGAACACAAAAATAATAAACATGAAAGTTAGAAAACCGCTATTTTTTTCCGTGATCTTTATTGCGGTACTGAGCATGTTGGCATTCTTACCACAAAATGATCCAACCGAGAAAGAGCAACTCTTGTTGCGTACTATTTTGGGCATAGCAGAAAGCTATCACTTTTCTCCAGAAGACATCAATGATGAGTATTCGCTGAAAGTTTATGATCTATATTTGGATCGTATGGACGGTGGGCGACGTTGGTTGACGCAGGAGGATATCAAGAAGATGGAAGCGTACAAATACAAGATTGACGATCAAATCCACAATGGCAATTTTGATTTTTTTGATCTTTCTGTTGAACTGATAGAAGATGGTATCAATCGTTCACAAGGCTTTTATCAAGACATACTGGCTGGCGACTTCAATTTCAACATTGATGAAAGTGTGGAGTTTGATACCGATAAAAAAGGCTTCGCACTCAATGACGACGACCTAAAAGAACAATGGCGCAAGGGCTTAAAGTATGAAGTAATGACGCGCTATTTGGATAAAGTAGAAGAGCGAGAAAAAGCAGACGATGATGCTGAAATCAAGTCTAAAACAGACGACGAACTTATTCAAGAGTCGAAAGAGGCTGTTTTAAAAATATACGATCGTTGGTACAATAGAATGAGTAAGACGCGTCGTGAAAACCGCTTGACGACCTACTTGAACGCCATGGTCAATGTATTCGATCCGCATACGGTTTACTTTGAGCCGATTCAAAAAGAAAACTTCGATATTGGGTTTAAAGGAAGCCTTCAAGGAATTGGAGCGCGACTACGAGAGGATGGTGACTTTACCAAAGTGGCAGAGATCATAGTAGGCGGACCAGCATGGAAAGGCAAAGAGTTAGAAGCTGAAGATGTCATTATGAAAGTGGCACAAGGTGACGAGGAAGAAAAATTGGACATCAAAGGCATGCGTGTGGATGATGTCGTGCAATACATTCGAGGAGAACCAGGTACGAAAGTGCGCTTGACAGTTAAGAAACCTGACGGGGTAGTTAAAGAGATTTCCATCATTCGTGATGTAGTGGTATTAGATGCGCGTTTTGCGAAGTCGCTATTATTGGAAACAGAAGAAGCACAGCAGATTGGGTATGTTCATCTACCAGGCTTTTACGCCGATTTTAATGATAAGAATGGACGTTTCTCGGCGGCAGATGTCTCCAAAGAAATCGAGAAGTTAAAAAAGGACAATGTAGAAGGAATCATATTAGATTTAAGAAACAATCCAGGTGGCTCGCTAGACGAGGTACGTAAAATGAGTGGTTTGTTTATTGAAGATGGCCCTGTAGTACAGGTGAAGTCCAGAGGGGCAAAACCAGAAGTACTACGCGACTCTGATAAGCGCGTGCAATATGATGGTCCACTAGTCGTACTAATCAATAACTTCAGTGCATCTGCCTCTGAAATTTTAGCAGCGGCTCTACAAGACTATAAGCGGGCAGTCATTGTAGGAAGCACTTCTTCTTATGGGAAAGGAACCGTACAACGTTTCATCGACTTGGATCGAATGGTGCGTAGCAATAATGAACTGAAGCCATTGGGACAATTGAAACTAACGATGCAAAAATACTATGGTATAGATGGAGGTTCGGTTCAGTTGAGAGGAGTAGTGCCAGACATCATTTTGCCGGATATGTACCACTTTGTAGAAGTGGGCGAGCGAGACTATGAGTATGCGATGGAGTGGAGCGATATTCCAGCTGTTAAATACGATCAAAAAGTTTATCCGATTAAGAACATAGAAGAACTACGGGGTCGTAGTGAAGCGCGTGTTGATAACGATGCAACTTTCCAACACGTGTTGGAGCATGCACAGTGGGTGAAAGGACAACGTGATATTACTAGCTATCCATTGTCAATAACAGCTTATGAGGCATTCGATGACAAACGTACGGAAGAGTCTAAGCAGTTTGAAGAAGTTTTCGATAAAGAAGTATTGACTGCTGTGCGTAACCTCACTGCTGATGAAGCAGGACTAAAGGAGGCAGATGAGTCCAAAACGGCACGCAATGAAGACTTCATCAAAGGGGTCAAAAAGGACATTCACTTAAAGGAAGCTCTATCTATCATGGCGGATATGATCGAAACGCATGATGTGGCGATGGGGGGTAAGATGGAGAAACAGTAGCTTGTTAAGCCATTGGATGATAGAGCGTAGATTGTTTTGTCTTCGTTGATATACAGTTGATTGAAAATAGCAGACTTCGATGGAGGTCTGCTATTTTTGGTTTAACTACTTCATTTTTTGTCTACTACAACATGTATACGAAGTGCTAATTTCTCATCCAAGGCTCTTGCAATTTTACGGCGCATGGATGCCTTGAAAATTCAGAAAGCATCAATATCAAAAAGTAGATGAATGTCAACAGCAATAAACGATCACATTACTATCTCTATTTAATTGGACTTCGTTAAGGAATGCAAAAAGAATAAATTTACAAATTTTTCTTATTTTGGCTTAAAAAAGGATGACAAGATACAATGAAGAAACAGAGGCTCAAATGAAGGTATTTTTCTTCTCATTATCGGAAAAAGAGCGGCGTCATTATGCGGCTTGTGAAGCGATAAAATTAGGATGGGGTGGGAAGAGCTATATTAGCGAACTTTTCCAAATCAGCCACTTTCGCATTCGCACGGGAGAGAAAGAACTGAATACACCTGATTTACTTGCTCAGATACCTATTGGTAAACAGCGTCGAATCGGAGGGGGAAGAAAAAAAAGAGTTTAGCGAACCCCAAATAGTCGCCTCATTTACCCCTCACTCACCGCCTCCCAATAATTCTCATGCTCCAAATGCGCAAATTCTACCTTCGACACTCCCGAAACACCCCCTTGATTATACACCCCATAAATCACATCCACAGCCGCCATCGTCAGCTTGTTGTGCGTCACAATGATGAACTGTGAGTCCTTAGAAAAACGACGAATAATATTGTTGAATTTCTCAATATTAGCATCATCAAGCGGGGCGTCCACTTCATCGAAAATACAGAAAGGCGCAGGTTTGAGCAGGTAGAGCGCGAAGAGCAGCGCAGTCGCCGTCAAGGTTTTTTCACCACCTGAAAGTTGGCTAATCGTTTGCGGACGTTTGCCTTTTGGTTTAGCAACAATTTCAATTTTAGATTCGAGGGGTTTGTCTGGTTCGATCAGGATAAGGTCGCACACATCGTCTTCTGTAAAGAGGCTGCGGAAGGCTTCGATGAAGTATAAGCGTGTCTGCTCGAAGGCTTCTAAAAACTGCTGCGTAGCGGTATCTTCTATTTCTTGAATGGTTTGGAGCAGGTCTTCTTTGGCTTGTACAATGTCGTCGCGTTGCTGCGTGATGCTGTCGTGGCGTTCCTTCATCGTGTCGTAGGTCTGCACCGCCATGGGATTGATTTCGCCGTAGTTGTCTAAACGATTTTTGAGGCGATCCACTTTGATTTGCAGTTCTTCGACAGAGCCGCTTGCTGTTACTTTCTTTTCATTAATTAAGGCATTGATATCGACATCAAATTCGATGCGGAGGCGTTGCGCTAAGGAACTGATTTTGTACTTGACATCACTGAATTTCTCTTTCTGCTGATTGATCTGAATTTGTAAATCCTGTTGCGTCTTATTTTGCTTCCGCAACTGCTTATCCAGAAGATCAATCTGCTCACGCGTTTGAAAATAAGCTTGTTCCATTTCATTCAAAGAGCCTGCTTTTTCCCGCTTTTGCTCGTAGGCTTTTTGCAGTTCGCCTTCCCATTTGACGACATCGTCTTCTAGAGCTTGTGCTTCTTCGATTTGTTCCTGTTGTCGTCGTTCGTTGCGTTGAAGGGTGAGTTGCAGTTCTTGGTGTTGTTGTTGGTTATATTGGCGTTCTTTTTGTAAGCCATTCACGCGGTTTTGCTGCTGAATGAAGGCAATATTTTGAGCGTTGTAAGCGGCATTGGCTTCGCTCAAAGCATCTGCTATAGCTTGAAAAGAACTATCGGCTTGTGCAATTTGGGAGCGGACATCACCGATGGCTTGTTGCTTTTCGCCTAAGGATTGTTCCAGCGTTTCATTCGCTTCTTTCAGGCTTTCGATACGCGCTTTGGCAGCTTCTATTTTGTTTTCAACTTCCGTCAAAAAGCTTTGGAAATTCTCTAATCGAGAGCCGACGGCAGCTCGCTTTTGTAGCAATTGATTGATAGCGCGTTGTGTATCGACCAACTCGCTACCTTTACGCTGCTCTTGTTGAAGTCGATCTAGTTGCGCTTTCAAATTGAGGCTTTCCGAAGCCTGTTCGTCCGCCTGCGCTTCCAATTTTTCAATTGCTTCACTTAGCACTTCCAAGTTCTTCTTCCGCCCAATCTTTTTCCCTTCAAACAAACCAACCGAACCGCCCGACCAACTATACGCTTGCCGTGACAATCGACCACTTTTCGTTAAGACCGTCCAATCACCTTGCAAGACGTCCACTTTTTCTTCTTTGTCAACAACTACGACACGCTCCAATAAATAACTACACAGATTGTAATACTTGGCATCAACTTCCACCAAATTGATTGCCGCTTGCGCGTCCGAAACCGCTGTCATGGGTGGCGTATAGTTTTGGAAGGCTTCTAGAATGAAGAAATTCGCTTTTCCTTTCTGCGCATTACTCAATAAGCGAATCGCGCTCAAGGCTTCCTCTTTCGTCGCTACGACATAATGATTTAGCACCGCTTCCAAATAATTTTCAATCGGCACGCGATAGTCTTCTTGCACGTAAATTAAGTCCGACAACAAAGGGGCAGCCGTCGACCAATTTTTTGGATTACTCAAAAAGCGAATCGACTCTGGAAAACCTTCAAAGTTGTCGATCATGCTTTTCGTCAACTGAAATTCGTTGCGTTTGGCATCTAGTTTTCGGTTGACTTTGCTTTGCTCGCCACGTAGCTGTTCCAGGCGTTGAGAAAGTTGCTCAATTTGTTGCTGGCGTTTGGCTTTGGCAGTTTCGAGGGCTTCTAAATTTGCTTGTTGCTGCGTTTCTTCTTTCCCAATTGCGGTCAACTCCAATTCCAATTGCCCAATTTGATTTCGACGCTCGGTTTTTTCTAACTGCCGCCGCTCAATGTCCTGCATCAAGCTTTGGACTTGATTGCTATTAATCGCCTTTTGCTTTTCTAGCTCAAAAACAGCTTGTTCTGCTTTTTGCTGTTGTTGCAAGACGCTGTCGCGGTTGTCGCGCAGATTGCGGTGCTGCGCTTGTATGTGTTGGCGGGCTTTTTC
>CAYLPW010000097.1:0-17039 GCA_964385665.1 uncultured Saprospiraceae bacterium | reverse complement strand
GTATAGGATGGAAACATATTAGTCATTTAAGAGCATATAAGCTAGACAAGACTAACTTGACTTATATGTTTAAAAATCCACGTTCAACATCATATCAACTGCACCCGTCGCAAAAACTCCTCGCGATACGACTTTCCCAACGGTACGACTTTTTTGTTGATGACTACATGACTTTCCGCCACTTCATCTATCTGTCTCAAATTGACCACAAAAGAGCGATGAACGCGCATAAAATGATCAGGTTGTAGTTTCTCTTGTAAGTCTTTCAGTGGAATCGACAGCAAATATTCACTATCTCCACTATAGATTCGGCAATAGCTCCGTTCCGCCTCTACATACTGAATATCGCGCAGAAAAACCTTGACCATCTTATTATTTTGCCGCACAAAAATACGGTCGGAGAGCAGATACGAGTCCTCTTGAGTCTGCGAGTCTGCAATTCTAGTACCTTCTTTTTCTGCCATCCGACTAATCGTCAACTCAATAGCACGCTGCAAATCTAGTTTCTTATACGGCTTAGAAATAAATGCATACGGACGCGTACCTTTGGCGCGATTGAAAGTAGCTTCATCGGCATTGGCAGTTAGATAGATAATGGGAATCTCCATCTCCTTTTGAAGCACTTTTGCCGTTTCTATGCCATCAATCACACCCTTTAGATTAACGTCGAGCAATAAAATATCAGGCGCGTTTTCTCGACAGTGAACCACCGCTTCTTCTCCTCTCGGAATAATACCAGCTACTTCATAGCCCAGTTGTTCCAGATGCAAAGAAATTTTAGCGGCGATAATCATTTCGTCTTCGACGATGAGAATAGTAGTCGTGTGCATAGTGTTCAATCGGTTAGTCAAATAGCTAAGTTATCACTTTTAAAGCGGATTTATAGCGCATCCTCTTTGATCTTATACTACGCTTCTGACATGAGTATTCCCTTAATCCATTTTTCTATCAAAAAATCGCTACTTTGTCATAATAAAAATCATATCCACTAAAATCATCAAGCATCTGCCAAACGCTTTCTATATTTGAGTTTCTAGCAATCAGAATATCTACAACAATGAAATATTTACTCGCTGCGCTCCTATGCACGGGCTTTTTGGGCATGACATTATTGATATATGATTTCTCTGTCCATAGTATGGATAGTTCCTCCAACAAAGCGACGAAAGAGCAACGTATCAAAGCTGCTTTAGAGTACGATTTTGAAATTACGAAAGACCCTAAACTAGGCTACCCTCCACGACAACGATTGATCAAAGCCGTCGAGCAGACTCGCCAACTGCAACAAGTATTTGCTGCCCGTAAAAATCAATTCCAACAGGCTCGTTTTCGTGAACGTGGACCGAACAATATTGCTGGTCGCACCCGTGCACTGCTCATTGACGCGAAAGATCCAACTCGTCGCACTTTTTGGGCAGGTAGCGTCTCTGGTGGACTTTGGAAAACGGACGACATCACAGCCGCGCAACCCAACTGGCAGAAAGTGAGCGATTATCTAGAAAACTTAGCAATTGGAGCAATCGCACAAGACCCGAATCGTCCAGATTTGATGTTGATGGGGACGGGAGAAGGCTTTCCTAATATAGATGCTGTAGCTGGTCTGGGTGTTTTTCGCTCTTTTGATAATGGCGAAAATTGGGAACTACTGCCTTCCACTGAAAATGATGATTTTAGAGCAACTCGCCAACTCATTTTTCACTCTTCTGGTGTAGCCTATGCAGCCACTTCGCGTGGCTTGTTTCGCTCTGCGGATGCCGGTGATAGTTGGGAAAAAGTATTAGGGAGTGAGTTTGGGACTAACAACAGTTTATACGATGTCGAATATAACGAACGTAGCGACTATTTCTATGCAGCGACGACCAATGAGTTGTTTCGCTCCCGTTCTGGCGCGCCAAATACTTGGGAAAATTTGTCTAGCGCTGGAGTGGGCTATCCTACTGGTTTCGGTCGTACAGAATTTTCGATCAGTCCTTCCAATCCTGATATAATCTACCTAGTAGGTGATGATAGAGGAGTAGGCAGTAATATTTATCGCTCTACGGATGGCGGCATCAACTGGGAAGATAGAGGAGTCGTCAATCCAGATGTGGACTTCACTAGAGGACAAGTTTGGTACGATTTGGATATTGTAGTCGACCCAACTGATGAAGATCACGTTTTCGTGGGTGGTATTGATTTGTATGAGACTCGCGACGGCGCAGCAGCTTGGGAACGCATCAGTGACTGGCGTGGCTTTGGATTTCAATACGTACATGCCGATCAACACCGTATTATTTTTGACCCTGAGTTGCCCAATCGCGTCTACGTAGGCAACGATGGTGGTGTATTTTACAGCGATGACAACGGAATCACTTTTACCGAGCGCAACACTGGCTACAACGTCACCCAATTTTATGCAGGTGCTTTTCATCCAGATGCTTATTCCGACTATATTTTAGGTGGTACGCAAGACAACAATTCGCTTCAAATGGATGAGGTAGGTGTGACTGGTGCGCGTGCGGTGTTGGGTGGTGATGGTATGATTTGTCATATTGACCAAAAAAATCCAGAGAATCAGATCGTTTCCTATCAGTTTGGTAATTACTTTGTTTCAAAGGATGGAGGAAACACTTTTGAAGAAGGAGCATCTGTCAATGGCAGCTTTGTCAACCCTTCTGACTTTGATGAAGACGAAAAAATATTATACACACAAACTGGAGCAGCTGATTATGCCTATTGGCGCATTGATGGCAATACACCGATCAACATCAATATTCGCAACATTGACTTACAAGTGACACTCGTTCAGGTCGATCCGTTTGTCAAAAATAGAATCTACTTAGGCACACGCAATCTAGGGGTAGTGCGTGTCGACAATGCCACTAGCCGTTTTCAAGCACGCGCTACTGTCTTGGGTGCGCCTGGCGTTGGTTCAGTCTCTAGTATAGCTATCGACCCGACGGATGCAAATCATTTGGTGGTCACTTACTCCAATTATGGCATCAAGCACAGCGTATTGGAAAGTAAAGATGCTGGTCAAACATTTGTGTCAGTAGAAGGTAATCTACCCGATATGCCAGTCCGCTTTTCGCTCATCAATCCTGAAAATCCTGAGCAAGCGGTCATCGCTACGGAAGCAGGCGTTTGGTTCACAGAGCGAATGCAAGGTGATAGTACCGTTTGGATTCCGCCAGTGAATGGTATTGGTTCTCCCATCGTCCGCACGGATATGTTGAAATATCGTCCTTCTGACCGACAAATATTAGCGGCTACACATGGTCGCGGTATGTTTGTCAGCGACATTTTTTCTGATCCTTATGCTGGGATGAGTTTCCTACCTATCGCGTATCAAGATGCTGATGTTCGCTTCTCGGCAGAGCCTTCTTTGCAAGCCGAAACGTTCGATTGGATATTTGGCAATGGTAATGAGGCAGATACTGAAATTACGACCACTACTTATACGGAATCGGGTGACTATGCTGTTCAATTGACCATTAATGAGGAGTTGACTACGGACTCTACCGTGCGTGTGTTGCCTATTTTAGAGTTGCCCTACGAGCAATCTTTTGAGGAAGACGATTTGTCGTATGCTGTCGTTTCTTTGGGTGGAACAGCCTTTGACATCGGTACCTCTGGTTTTGCTGGTAAATCGGGTGCTAGAACTGGAGAAAATGCTATTGTATTGGGTGCGTCGGATAGCCTATATGCTGCCAATACAACGAGTATGCTGTACTTACCAGAGTTTGATTTCTCAGAAGAAAGCATCTATGAATTTAGTTTTTGGGCGAAGTCTGATCTGCGCGATAGTTTGGACGGTTTTCGAGTAGAATATTCGTTGGATCAAGGAGCAGAATGGAATATTTTAGGCACGATGCAAGCGAACTGGTACGATATGGAAAGCGAGTTCAATTTCCGACAGTTGGGTAGTTTTGAGGTAGGAGAACCTTTTTTTAGTACTTCTAGTGAGGAGTTTCAGGAGTATTTTTTAAATATTTCGGAGTTTTCAGGAAAAGAACGCGTGGCATTCAGAATGATCTTTCGCTCTAGTCGTTTTGCCAATGAAACAGCTAGTGGTATCGTCATTGATGATGTTAAGATCAGCAAGTTTGAAGGAGAACTACAAACAGAGATTATAACGGTAGAAGCGGAAGCGATCAACAACAAAGCGAGAATTGACTGGCAAACTACACCAGAATACCAAGCGGATCAATTTATCATCGAACGCTCCTACAACGGACGTGACTTTGAGGCCGTAGCCGAAGTAGAAGCAACAGGTATCATCAGCGCACGCCCGCAGTCCTATGATTTGACAGTAGACTTCAATCGCAATGTAGCGTTTTACCGCATCCGTTCTATTAATGAAGATACGGCAACAGGTTATTACTATGAATTTGTGACCCCTGCCGTTGTTGTTAGACGTGATGGACAAGCAACGGATTTGGAACTAGCTTTCCCGAATCCATTCAACGATTTTCTGAATATCACTTTCAACGATCTGGTGGAGCAGTCGGTGACGCTACGCTTGTTTGATGCTGCTGGACGCTTAATGTATGAATACGAACAAACTCCCGACGCATTCTTTTTGCAGATTCCAACCGATCAGCTGGCACAAGGCGTTTATTTCTTGCAATATCGAATAGAGAATGGAAATAGTGAAGTGGTGAGATTAGTTAAGACGAAATAGAATAAGAGAAACTGAAGATTCGAAAGCTTTCGGATCTTCAGCTTCTCAATTTTTCAAAATCAAGACATTGCTTTACGCGCCGCTCGCATCGGGATGCCAATACACTTCTTCTCCATGTAACTGATCACCCGTTCGAGTAGCTCTCGGGAGTCCTCATCCAATGCTTCGACTTCAGATTTAAACACATCATTTAGTGCCATATTCTTGACCGCTTTAATCGCATCGGGAACAGTTTTCATTGCCTTTTCCAGCTGTCGACTTTGGTAGATTTGTGGGAATTCTATTAAATGTTGATCGACAATTGCGGTAGCGCGGTGTACTTCTGCTTTTCGGAAAGCTAAGTTTTCTTTCGCATGGTGGCGCAAGCTTTCTACTTCTATGTATTTTACCTCATGCTCATCTACGATCCGCTTATCAGTATTATTTGGAATCGCAATATCAATGACTAGCTTGCGTGATGTATCGCCTTGCAACAACTGCGTATACAATTCATCCGTCAAAACAGGCTTAGTCGCGCCAGTACAAATGATAATCGCATCGAACCCCTTATCGTAAGTAGCTAAATCAGTCAATCGATAGGCGTCGCCACCTAACTGAGTCGCTAGATAAGTCGCCTTTTCTAAGGTGCGATTAAATACATCGACATTTGTATATCCGTATTTGATCAAAAACTTAGAAATGAGCATATTGGTTTGCCCTGCTCCAATCATCAAAATACGTGCATCTTTAGACAATCCAGAGTTGCGCAATTGTAGTGCAGCAAGTGAAGCAATAGAAATGGACTTTTCCCCAATTTTCGTATTGGAGTAAACATCTTTAGCAGTACGTACAGCCAACTCCATCGCGATGCGTAAATCGTCGCCCGTCAACCCCCACTGCTGACACTGATCGTAAGACGTACGCAACTGTCGTAGAATTTCGCGCTCTCCAATCACCATAGAATCAACAGAAGCCGCCACATGGCAGAGGTGAGATAGTGCGGCCTCTCCTTCATGAGCAATCACAGACTCGCTGATACGTTCAGCAGTTACGGAAGCATTGATATGTCGAAAAAAGTGATACTGAAAGGTAGCCGATAATTGATCCGTTGATTTAAAGAAGTACAAAACGCGATTGCAAGTGGATAAGTAGAATAACTCCTGCAATTGAAAGCGTTCTTTCAACTCGTGTAGCTTTTGTTGAAGCTCCGATGGGTCATCGTACTTCATTACAAAGTTTGCAATCTGATTAACAGGACTACTTCGATAGGTGACAGTCAATATCTTATACGTATTTAGCATTCGACTTTTCAGTTGTATCAATGTGTAATTTTTCACTACTTTTCCTTTGTAGAAGGAAGAAATAGAGATAGTTTTATGTTCGTTTCTTTATCCTATGTACCCTCAGCAAAGGTATTTAAGGAGTTGGGCTAATCTGTCATCCTTCTGTCAACCCCTTAAACAAAATCTAATTTGGAGGTGGTCTAAACAAACCAACGCCACCATGATCTTATTTAACCATAGCATATTCTAAAAAGAAAAGCACAAAAATTTAATCTAAATGTCAAACTTATTCACAGTTGTGAAATATATAGCACTCTCCTTCTTTTTCTGCGTTTTAGCTCTCAATTCGCTTGATGCTCAGTCTTATTGGCAACAAATACAAGTCGCTCAACAGATGCCAGCTGACTTTACTGGACTTAAAAAAGCCCGCTTGGTACAGCTGGACACCTCTGCCTGGAAACAGACCTTATCAGCTATGACGCACAATAAAAAGACTTCAACAAAACAAATTATTGATTTTCCCGACCCAGAAGGAAGACTTTTGTCATTTGAAGTTTCTTCCTCCCGAGTTATGGCAGCAGGTCTAGCTCAAAAGTATCCACACATCCAAACGTTTCAAGGAACACGGCTGGAACAAGCAACTTCTCACGTTAGATTCGAGTGGAATTCTGCTGGACTCCATGTCTACATACATACACCTGATAACGAGTATTTGATTAGTCCGATTCAAGAAAAACCAGGCTGGTATATTGTTTATGACACAAACCAAGCAGAGGTAGTCCCTTCTTTACACTGCGGTGTACATCACACAAAAAACGAACTGGATCAGTTGCCAAAATCCGGCTTCTCTACGGGTGATCAGTTGCGAGTGATGCGCTTTGCGGTAGCGACTACGGGCGAGTTTTCGAGTCGGAATGTGACGGGTGCAAATACCCCATTAGAAGCAGTAGTCACGCTTACAAATCGGCTCAATTTTATTACTGAACGCGACCTAGCGATTCAGTTCGTCTTGATTGAAGACAATGACCTCATCACTTTTTCTGATGCCAGTACCGATCCTTATGAAGAAAACGATGCTTATGAGTTGCTAGACGACAATACAGCCGTTTTAAATGACCTTATTGGTGCTTCCAACTTTGATATTGGTCATGTCCTGACAGCAAATATTACGGGAGGGGTAGCTGGTGTGGCCATTCTTGGTAGCGTTTGTCGCTCCTCTAAGGCTCGTGGTGTTTCTGCCTTTTTTGGTAATGATAACGATTTTCTAAGCACCTTCGCCCATGAAGTAGGTCATCAACTAGGTGCTAGTCATACCTGGAATCGCTGTGGGGAAGACAATGACGATCAACGCAGTCGCCGCTCTGCAGTAGAACCCGGTAGTGGTAGTACCATTATGTCCTATGCGGGTTCTTGTGGTAACGACAACATAGTTACTTCGACTTCCAACTACTTTCATAGTTTCAACATTACACAGATCAATAACTTACTAGCTAATGTGGACTGTTATGATGTAGCGGAAAGCAACAATCAGCCGCCTACCGTTCGCATTCCTTACAACAATAGCTTGTACATTCCTCAAAACACTCCATTTGAGTTGACGGCGATTGCTAGCGACCCTGACGATGATCGACTTACGTACTCTTGGGAACAATTTGATACTGGTCCTGCCACTCCATTTGATGAACCAGAAGAGACATCACCTAGCTTTAGAACGTATCCACCTCGAAGTACACCAACTCGTATTTTACCCAACTTTTTCAGCCAATTACTTAACTCGAACAGCCGTGCCGAAACACTACCAGATTATGAGCGTCGCCTGACCTTCAACGTCATTGTACGCGACAACAATCGACCGGCTGGAGGCATCGATCAGGCGCAATTTTTCTTCCGCGTCGCTGAAAATGCAGATAGTTTTGCGATCATCTACCCAAATGAACGGAGCGACGAGTGGGAAGCTGGCAGCATCGCTGAAGTACAATGGAAGGTAGGCAACACGAACGAGTTTCCTGTCAATTGTGAGACAGTAGACCTCCTTTTGTCTTACAACAATGGTAATGACGAATTCGCAGATACTTTAGCACGAAACATTCCGAATACTGGAAGTGCTTTCATCGTTGTTCCTAACCAACTGACCAATCGCGCCAGACTAAAAATCAAAGCCTCAGATAATATCTTCTTCGACTACAGTGACAACTTTTTTCCTATTGTCGAACAGGTCGTTTCGACAGAAGAAGTCGTTCAAAACAATCAAATCGATGTTTATCCAAATCCAACAACAGGACAACTCTTCATACGCCATGCCCTTCGAGGCAACCGCGCTGCTCGCCTTAGGTTGTATGACGTAAAAGGGGCGTTGCTCTGGGAAGAACAACGATTGTTGGGTCGAGAAGAACAACTTGATCTTTCAAGCTACTCAAGTGGACTCTATTTTCTCCAAATTCTTCATCAAGAGGGAACGCACACGAAAAAAATTCGGTTAGAATAAAAAAATAATACGGGAGTATTGGAAAAATGAATGGGAGCGTTTATCTTTGCACTCCCAATCGAAAGCCTCCTTAGCTCAGCTGGTTAGAGCGCCGGACTGTTAATCCGTAGGTCCTTGGTTCGAGCCCAAGAGGAGGCGCAAAAGAAAGCCCTGCAAAATGCGGGGCTTTTGCTTTTTTTTGTTTTCTCTAACTGGACTGTTAATCCGTACCCCGAAAGCTTTCGGGGCTTAGTTCGAGCCCAAGAGGAGGCGCAAAAGAAAGGAGTTTCGCAAAAGACTCCTTTTTCATTTCTACTACTTAAAGTCGTTCAGAATATCTGATTGTCGTTATCTTGCTTCTTCATAATTTTCTGAAATCTAGCAAGAAATGTCAAACGATACTCACTTTAGCACACGCGCCCTGAAAAGCGTCCGTCCAGCCTTCCGTAACGCGCATCCAGTTAGCCTGCCGATTTATCTTTCTACCACTTATGAGCGTCACGAAGATGGCACGTATCAAGACGATCTCATTTATTCCAGAAATGACAATCCGAATCGGCACATTCTTGAGCGGAGCGCAGCACAACTAGCAGGTGGAGAGGTTGCTTATGCTTTTTCCTCTGGCATGGCAGCGATACATGCTGTTTTTCAGTCTTTGCAGTCTGGTGATGAAGTATTGTTACCGACTGATGTGTATTACAATGTACGTCTGTTATTCCAAGCAGTATTTGACCGTTGGGGCTTGCACATGCGCACCGCAGACTTTACGGATTTATCGGCGATTGAAGCTGCTTTGCGTCCAAATACACGCTTGATCTGGATGGAAACGCCTTCCAATCCACAACTACAACTCACCGATATAGCAGCAGTGGTTCAGTTGGCAAAAAGTAAAGGTATCTTGACGGCTGTCGACAACACTTGGGCAACGCCTGTTCTCCAACGTCCTCTTGGGTTGGGTGTCGATATTTCTATGCATTCTAGCACCAAATATTTCGGTGGACACAGTGATGTATTAGGTGGTTTAGTCATTTTAAATTCAAAAAATCAACTAGCGGAACGCATTCATAACATCCAAAAACTATCGGGAGCTGTTCCTTCGCCTTTTGACTGTTGGTTAGTCACTCGTGGTATCCAAACCTTGCACCTGCGGGTCAAAGCACAATCGGCAACTGCTCATCAATTAGCGACTTATCTGCATCAACATCCTACCATTGAGCAGGTCAACTACCCTGGTTTGCCTAGTCATCCACAACACACTATCGCAACACAGCAGATGAAAGGTGGCTTCGGTGGTATGCTGTCTGTTTTGACAAAAGGAGACGCTATGGCAATCTCCAATCGACTTCAGCACTTTACCAGAGCTACTAGCTTAGGCGGCGTAGAAAGTCTGGTAGAACATCGCCGATCAGTGGAAGGCAAAGGTAGCACGACACCAAATAATTTATTACGTTTGTCCATCGGCTTGGAAGATGTAAATGATTTGATCGCCGATTGGGAGCAAGCACTTGGGAGTATCGAACAGACGAACAATTGAATAACGAACCTGCCTGATCTGTCGTTTGCGGCAGGCAGGTAACGAAGGAGTTAAGCGGTTGTTGTTCCGTTTTTTTGTTCGTCATTCATTGCACATTGCACATTGTCTAAAAATTCGTAATTAAAATGAGTAGTGGAAACAGTTTTGGTCGTGCATTTCGCATTAGCACCTTTGGAGAATCTCATGGGAAAGCTATCGGTGTCGTTATAGATGGTTGTCCAGCAGGTTTGGAGTTGGACGAAGAGTTCATTCAAACCGAGTTATCGCGTCGCCGACCTGGACAGTCCAACATCGTGACGCAACGCAAAGAAAGCGACACCGCACAAATACTATCTGGCGTATTTGAAGGCAAAACGACGGGAACGCCTATTGCTATTGTCATCAATAACAAAGACGCACGCTCTAAAGACTACAGCCACATCGCCACGAAGTTTCGTCCTTCCCATGCAGACTTCACCTATCATGAAAAGTATGGACTTCGTGACTATCGAGGCGGTGGTCGATCTTCGGCAAGAGAAACGGCGGCACGAGTAGCAGCAGGGGCAATCGCTAAACAGGTGCTGCAACAAGCTGGCATCCAGATACATGCCTATGTTAGTCAGGTTGGTACGCTAAAAGTGGAACAGCCGTATCAAGAATTAGATTTTCGTCAAATCGAAGCGACACCAGTTCGCTGCCCAGATTTGGCGATGGCAGAGCAGATGATTGAACACATCAAAGAAGTGCGTAAAGACGGCGATACTATCGGTGGTGTAGTGCAATGCGTGATTCAAGGCTGTCCTGTCGGTCTAGGCGAGCCTGCCTTCGATAAATTGCATGCAGATTTGGCAAAAGCAATGTTAAGCATCAATGCCTGCAAAGGGTTTGAATACGGCTCTGGCTTTGAGGGCGTGACCATGCGCGGTTCAGCGCACAATGATGTTTTTGTAGAAAAAGATGGCACTATTGAGACGACTACCAATTACTCTGGCGGCATTCAAGGCGGCATTTCCAATGGAATGGATATATACTTCCGCGTGGCCTTCAAAGCCGTAGCGACCATTGTTTCGGCTCAACCTTCTGTAGATGAAGATGGCAATACAGTAGAAGTGACTGGCAAAGGTCGACATGATCCTTGTGTTGTGCCTCGTGCCGTGCCGATCGTAGAAGCGATGGCTGCTTTGGTATTGGTGGATCATTGGTTGCGACAGCGCATGACGAAAGTTTGAGGGGCGGTTGGTTATTAGCTGTTGGCTGTTGGCTATTGGCTTTTTCAGAGCTGCACTGCTATCATTCAGCAATGTCATCTAAGTCATGATTTTCTATACCTTACAACTTCTTTTTGTCTGCTAGTTCAGTATTAAACAGCAATGCACGGAATGGCTAACAGCTAACAGCTTAATAAAACAATTGCAATTTTCACTTCACGTTTTCTTTATGCTTAATGTTTTGATCCTAAACAGCAATGCACGGAATAGCCAACAGCCAACAGCCAACAACTTAATAAAAAGTTATATACTCCGCTGCATCAATTGGCTTGCCATCATGCCACAACTCAAAATGCAAATGCGGTCCAGTTGTCTTCGTACCCGTATTGCCGATGACAGCAATCGCTTCTCCAGCTTTCACTTGTGTTCCAACACTCGTCAATAAAGAGGCATTGTGTTTGTAAAAACTGACTAAGTTATTAGCATGTTGAATAGCGATAACATTACCAGTTTCTAAGGTATATTCTGCAAAAATGACACGTCCGTCTAATACGGCTTTGATTGCGGTGTTCGTAGGAGCGGCAATGTCTACGCCAAAGTGCTGTTTCTTGGTATTGAAGCCCTGAATCATCTCTCCAGATACTGGCGTTGTCAAAGCAGATTCTTCCACAGATGCTGAAGGAGATTCATTTGTCTTAATCCAGTCGGCCGGACGTGTTACTTCTGCCCGTATTTCTTCGCGTACTTTTAGCTCTTCCTCGCCTGGCAAAATTCGACCATCTAATTGATTTTCAGTGAGTTCTTCTGTTTCTTGCGCGACATCATCTATATGTTCTACATTGCCTGCCAGCACCCGCCTGATGTTGTCGATGTATAGGTCACGCGTTTTGGTTTGCTCTTCGAGTTCTTCTATTTTATTCTCCAAATCGACGACCAATTGCTGTTGCTCACTGCTACCAGCATAGCCTGGAATATATTCACGAACAGGCGTAAAGAAGATCAATAGAAACATACCAACAGCAACTAAAACAACAATAACACTCAAAAAGGAATACAAACTCAACAAGGACAAGCGATACGAACCTACTTCCTCAAAGGTCTCATTATTCATAATGATGAGCCGATACGTATGTCGCAACTTCTCCCAAAATGTTCTTTCTTGATTCTCCATGCTATTTTAGTCTACTTTGCTAATGGACCAGCTGCTAGTTCTTGATTACGAACGCGCATCCATCTCAATAACTTATACTATTACCAAAAATTAAATCGACTTCATTTTCAATAAGCAGATTCGATTAGACGTTAGATGTGGTAACTTTACCCGAATAGT
Source organism: uncultured Saprospiraceae bacterium (assembly GCA_964385665.1). Taxonomy (GTDB): domain Bacteria; phylum Bacteroidota; class Bacteroidia; order Chitinophagales; family Saprospiraceae; genus JAAUTG01. The sequence goes on along the minus strand of CAYLPW010000097.1, from coordinate 4,599 downwards.
AAGAGTATATAAACCCTTTCCATTCTCATTGTATTGCGCAAAAGTAGAAAATAGAAGCCAATTATGTAGTCAAGTGAAGGAGCGACTACACTTTCGTCGCTCAATTTTGTTGACTACTAATGGATGGAAAGAAAAGGAAAACGTTACAAGATCAGCCTCTCCTGATAGCTAGTTAAGGTTGACTGTTGAACTCAAAGTAGGACACGACTCATGAAGAAAATAATAATGCTCGCTTCTATCGCAGTTTTGGTAACCGCTTGCGTAACAGAAAAGAAACGCAAAGATGTCTCCAAAACCAAGAAATTCTATCACGACATCACGGCGGAGTTCAATGGTTATTTTAATGCAACCGAACTCTATAATGCGTCTGTGACTACCCTTAGCGATCAAGAACCTGAAAACTACGGTAAACTCTTGCCGATCTATCCGTATGTGGCAGTTGAAAATCCAGCAGTTGTGGCTGCTGATATGGACGAAGCGATTAAGAAAGTGACGATTGTCGCTGCACTACACGATCCGAGTCATTGGGTGGATGATTGTTACCTGATGGCGGGAAAAGCGCAATACCTTAAACAAGACTATGAATCGGCAGAAGAGACCTTAGAGTATCTAGTGCGTGAGTTTAGTCCAGAAGCCCTTTTAGCCGACAAGAAAAAGAAGGACAAAGCGAAGCCAAAAACAAAGAAAGAGCGTCAAAAAGTCAGTAAGGAACGAGCAAAAGAGCGCAATGAAGACAAAAAGGAAAGAGAAAAAACCGCCGCTCAAAAACGGAAGGAATACAAAAAGCGTAGAAAGCAAAAAAACAAGGAAATCGCCCGTCGTCGGAAAGCGAAGATGAAAGGAAAAACAGTGCCTAAACAGCCAGAAGAAGTAGCAGAAGTACCCGCTCCAGCTGTTGAAATACCTAAAGAAGACAACAAAGAGGAAGTAGCCGAAGAAAACAACGACATCAAGCTGGATGAGCCCGATGGACTATTCAAGCATAAATCGGCACATCAGGCTGGACAATTGTGGCTAGCGCGCACCTACATTCAGCGCGATAAACATGAACAAGCGGCTTATCTATTGCGACAGCTCAAAAACAAAGATAAACTCTACGAAGACGTAGCGCGTGAACTGCCTGTGGTAGAAGCGCATTTGGCTTTTGTCCAAAAACGATACAACGACGCTATGCCTTCTTTAGAGCAAGCAGTGGCTGTGGCGGAAGAAAAGGAAGATCGAGCGCGATACACTTATATTTTAGCACAACTACAGGAGCAAAACGGCAACAACGCAGCTGCATATGCTTTATACGAAGAGGTAGTCAAAATGCGTCCAGAGTACGAGATGGAATTCAGTGCATTGATGAGTATGTTGTTGAATGAATACAATAGTGGCAGTAGCGGACGTGAAGAAACCATTAAGTCATTGGAGCGATTGACAAAAGATGAAAAAAACGTCGATTATCTAGATCGCATTTATTTTGCCATTGCAGAAATCCATTTGCAGAGCGGCAACGAAACGGAAGGTGTCAAGTATCTAGAATTGGCACTAAAGCAAGGTACGACCAATCCAGCACAGCAAGCAGAGTCATTTCTAAAGTTGGCAAATGTCTACTACGAAAAAGATGAATTTGTAAAGGCAAGTGAGTATTATGGACAGTCTATTAGTGGTATCGCAAAAAGTGATGATCGCTATGAGGAAATTGAAAAACGTAGTCGTGTGTTGGGCGAAATCGCTTCACGCATTAATAAAGTTACCTTACAAGATAGCTTGATTCGTGTAGGGAATATGACTCCTGATGAGAAACGTGCTTTAGCCTTTGAAATCAAAAAGAAACAGGACGAAGAGCGTAGACAACAAGCAATCGCTAGTGCCAAAGAGCAAGACAGCCAACCCGCTCGTCGACCAAGAGTAACTGCGGCTGGCAATCCTTCTGCTGCTAGTCCAAAGTCCAACTACTGGGCATACGATGACCGAGGCGTAAAGCGTGGGAAGCGCGACTTTTCTAGGCAATGGGGAACGCGACCGCTCACCGATGACTGGCGAAGAAGCAATGCACAACAAGTGGGTGATTTAGCGACGGAAGAAGAGGATTTAGACTTGGATAATAGTGGATTATTGTCCGACGATCAGGTAGCTAATATCTTGAGAGGTGTACCGCAATCAAAGAGCCAACTTCAATCAGCAGAAGCAGATAAATACCTAGCGATGTTTGAGCTAGGGGTGCTGTATCGCAAAGATTTGGAGCGACTAGATAAAGCTATTTTGACATTGGAGCAGCTACTGCGCGAGTATCCAACAACGGAGAAAAAAGCAGAAACTTACTATCATTTATATTTGGCCCATAAAGATTCGGGCAACAATAGCAACGCGCAACGCTATCTAGAGCGTCTAAAAGCAGAATTTCCAGAAAGTCCATTCACGCAAATTTTAAGCGACCCAAATTATGCTGATAAGATAAATGATGAAAAGCAACAACTGGATCGTTTTTACACAGAAACCTACCAGTTGTTTACAGATGAAAAGTATCAAGAGGCGCACAATCGCATTCAACAAGTGCCTAGTAAATTTGGTGAAGACAATGAACTGAAGGCTCGCTTTGCGCTATTGGAAGCGATGACAACAGGTAATCTGCAAGGTCGAGAGGCGTATATTCGGAAGTTGCGGGAAGTGATTACAAAACATGCGAACACCGATGAGCAGAAGCGGGCGCGTGAAATTTTGTTGTTGCTTGGTGAGCGTTCAGGTAGTCCACTGCCAGGAGGCGGAAATGATGTCGCCGACAACAGTAGCGAGTTTAAGTATGAACCAGAAAAACTGCACTACTTACTCATCGCACTTGATCCAGATGCCGCATTGACAGACGCGAAGGTTAAAGTTGCCGATTTCAACCGCAAATTTCACGCTTCGGATCGCTTGAGTCTTTCTAATATTTATTTGACACCCAATGATGCAGATCGGGTGCCGTTACTCATCATCCGTCGTTTCAAAGATGGCGCAGCCGCGATGCAGTATTACAAAAATGTGCAGTTGAATGCCGCTGATTTTCTTACGGATTCCGACTATTTGGTGTATCCAGTCACGCAGCAGAATTACCGTCAGATTATACGCTCCAAGTCATTGGACAATTATGATTCGTTTTTTGAACAAAACTATTTGCAGAATAAGTAAGGCTGTTAGCTTTTGGCTGTTGGCTGTTGGCTTATTCAGTGCTTAAGAGTTTGAATGAGAATGCTTAGTCTTGACAGTTCCATATGGAAATCTTTAAAAGGAGGTTATGGAGAGTTCTACGATGCCTCCATTTTGTTAAAAGAGTTGGAAGTGACTCAGGAAATCAATAGAATCCAAGAGATAATGAATGAATTATGGTCAAATCTCCACCATCAAGGAGATGTAGACTTAGCCTCTTATCTTTCGCTTCCACACTTGATTAGAATTGGTATTCAAAACAATATTGAGCTACCCGATATTTTAGGTTTGGTTGCAGTCATTGAAATACAAAGACATAGCAACAATCCTAATTTGCCGCTTGAGTATTTAGAAGACTATCAAAAACAAATCAAAAACGTACTTCAATTGATAACCCAAAATCAGAAAAGTAATTGGACAAAAGACTACACAGTATGTGCAACTGCAGCTATTGCAGCAGTAAATGGTCAAATAGATTTAGCAGAAATGATTATGAAGATAAATTAGATTTCATACAGTCATTGAATGACAGAATTATCAGTTCAACAGTTCAACAATTAAGCCGAAGGCGACCAATTTTCTCAGTTAAACCAATTTCACCAAAAAGTCCAGTTCCACAGTTTCGACAACAATTCTTACTTTTGAACTTCAGCAAAGGCGCTGGATAGTCTAATATCTAAAGTCTAGCGTCTAACATCTTACACTTATGAAACAATTGATTATCACCTGCTTGGTTCTATTAACCAGCATTTGCTCGATGGTGGCACAACCGATTAATACACCGACGCTAGAAAAGACGCTCGCCGTAGCGAAAGAATTGGAGGAGAAAAACGATCATTTACAAGCATTGGAATGGTACGAGAAAGCATACGAAGAGTCAGAAGATCGTTCGTTGCTGTATCCCATTGCGATGTTGGCGATTCAAGTCAAAGACTACCAAAAGGCAGAGCGTCGATTGCGGTCTATCTTGCGTCGGGACGAAGGCTTATATCCTGATGCGAAGTACCATTATGGTCGCATGTTGAAGATGAATGAAAAATACGACGATGCTATTTTAGAGTTGCGAGACTTTACCGTAGAAACCAGCGATCCTCAATTAAAAAGACTAGCGCAACTTGAACTACAAGGCGCGGAAATGGCGAAAGGGATGCCGCCAGCTGTTGGGTTTGAAATTGAAAGTACCGGAAAAGACATCAATAACAAGCAGGGGCAATACTCTCCTAGTATGGTCGGCGAGACGCAGTTGTTTTACGCCAGTTTTGATACAGATGAGTTGATTGTCATTGATGAAGAGAGCGAGGAAGCGTATGCTAAAATATTTGAAGCACAGAAAGGAGAAAAAGGGTGGGAAAAGCCAAGTGCATTAGATACAAAAATCAATCGAGAAGGCTTTCACAATAGCAATGTCTATGTGACAGCCGATGGCGA
>CAYLPW010000096.1:0-17136 GCA_964385665.1 uncultured Saprospiraceae bacterium | reverse complement strand
CTATCGATCCATCTAGTCAACTGAACAACGGCAGTATTTTGGGTGATAAAACGCGTATGGAACAACTCTCTCGAACGGAACATGCCTTCATCCGACCTTCTCCAGCAGGTACAACTTTGGGTGGCGTGGCGCGAAAGACACGAGAAAGCATTATACTGTGTGAGGCAGCAGGTTTTGACATTGTATTAATAGAAACAGTAGGCGTGGGGCAGTCCGAAATTGCGGTACATTCGATGGTCGATTGCTTCTTATTGCTGTTGTTGCCTGGTGCAGGTGATGAGTTGCAAGGGATCAAAAGAGGAATTGTCGAGATGGCAGATTTGGTACTCATCAATAAAGTCGATGAACAAAATCAAGCAGTTGCCAAACGCACACGCGATGACTACCGTCGGGCGTTACATTTGTTCCCTATGAAAGAAAGCGAATGGACGACACGCATTCACACCGGTTCAGCTTTGGTATCGGAAAGTTTAGAAAAGCTTTGGAAAAGTATTGATGGGTATTTTGGACACATTCAGTCGAATGATTACTTTATACAGCAGCGTCAAGCGCAATCGACTTACTGGTTGGAAGAGAGTATTCAGCAGGCGTTGCAGCGTTGGTTTTATCAGGACGAAAAGGTGGCTGAAGAACTTGAACTATTAAGGCAGCAAGTGGTGGCGCAGGAGTTGTCGCCTTTTGTAGCGGCGCAGCAGTTGTTGAAACAGAAGATAATGGATAATGAAAGCGTATGATAGTCATTCATTATCCATCATTTCTGACTCCTATCAAACTTAGATCTCCTCTAGTTTCAAACTTCCATACGACAACTCTGCCACAATACGACTCCGTGCACTCGAACTCCCCTTACTACCTTCCAATTCAAAAGAAGTAGATTTTTGGATGTCGCGCTTGATGTCCATCCCTTCATCATCATAGCGAACATTAGCATACTTGCCACTCGCTTTCAACTGATAGCTAGAGCCTTCTTCGATTCCCACTTTAAAATTAGCGTGGCTGCCATCCATTACGAGTTCGTCGAAGCCCTTCATCACTTTACCGATTACGCAGGTATTGTAAGAAAGTGAGCCAGCAAAGCGTTCTTTGAGCGTCCCGATTTTGACGTTCGTATATTGTGCATCCATTAAAGCTTGCTCTACCTTATCAATTGTGTAGTTGGAGTATTCTGTATCGACCGTAATGCGTTCTATCGTACCAATGGTGTAGCGATCGTATTTGGAGTCCAATGTTAGGCGACGCGCACGTTCAATTTCCATCCCTTGACAATACTTGCTTTCCACTTTGATATCACGGGCATTGTAAACATGAACGCGACTATAACTCGCTTCCAACGTCAAATCTTCTGCTTCCGCTAGCGTGCAATCTGATCCAGAATAAGCAACTTCAATCGTTGAGTTGTTCCCGACTGATTCAATCTGAAACGTACCATACTTGACTTCGATATTCGCTTCGCCTTTTAGCTTCCCTAATTTCAAGTTACCATACTTCATGTTGGCTTTTAGGTCATTCGTAGCAGGCATATATACGTTATAAGTGACCGTATAACTGGTATTGTTCATGCCTTTTAAGTCAAATTCTGTTTCTGCACTTACGAAGTCGTTGCTATTGCTAAAGTCCACATCAATGCCGTCTAGAATCTGCTGAACTTTACGTTCATTACTGGCTTTGGCTTCCACAGTTACTTCGATTTTGACTTCATTTCGTTCCCAGATTTCAATGCTCATACTTCCATATTTATTCGATAAAGAAGTCGTTCCATCCGCACTGATTGGAAAGGTTTTACTCAGGTTTTTCTCTGCTTTTTGTGCTTGTATACTTGTTCCACTAACGAGTAGAAAGACAAAAACGCTTAAAAAAGAAAGGCGACTAAAATTATATTTGCTGGTCATGTTGTTTTAATTTTTCTAGTTGAGACTGCTCCAGTTCACGGAGGACGGTCTCTAAAATGGCAAGTTTAATTTGATACGTTTCTATGATATTGTACAATACGAGTTCTTCTGATCCTTCGGGGACGCTTCGGAGGTCAAGACGGAGTTCTGCTAAAAAAGTATCTTGATCTTTTAAATCGGCAAGCACTTTTGCATTCTCCTGCGGATAAGCAGCTAACAACGCCAGTTTTTCTTGTACCGCATCTTGATAATAGCGTTCCATTTCGGCTACTTCATCTGGCAAGTCCACCTCGATAGTCGTTGCTACAGTATTTGATTGAAACTGCTGCGTCAATAAGCTTCCAATCACACCTCCCGCTGTCAAAAGTAGTAAGATAGAAGCTGCGCGAACCAAACGTTTTCGCCACAGTACTCGACGTTTGCCTTTCTCTGCTTGCTCCAATGCTTTTTCGATATGATACCAGTTTTTCAAGGCTGGCAACTCACTATCGAAGTCCACTCGATGCTCGTTGATGTATTGTTCTAAAATATCTTTCTTCATAGTAATCGTTTTGGTCAACGGTTTACGTATTTATGTCTGTTGGTTTTAAGGTATTGTTTGGAATGAAGTTGATAAGAATTGTCACGTTCAGCCTAATATGTCTTATATGTTTCAAAGAATCACCTCCTTTTCTGATACCGACTCGGCAAATCCTGATCCTGCAACACCCTCCGCAATCGCTGCTTCGCTCGACTATATTGTGACTTAGAAGTCGCTTCCGAGATCCCTAAAATCTGCGCAATTTCTTGATGATCGTACCCTTCTATCGCATACAATGAAAACACCACTCGATAGCCATCCGCCAATTCTCGAACCGCTTCATTAATCGCTTGAACATTAAAAGAGGAACTTGCTACTTCTGGTACATCCGCTGCAACTTGATGAAATCGGTCGTCCAATTCTTGAAGCTGTAAGCGGTGCTTCTTCAAGAAATTGAGACAGTTGTTGATGACAATGCGCTTCATCCAAGCACCCACTGCTGACTCTTGTCGAAAACTATTCAGTTTTGTGAAAATGTCTACAAAAGAGCGTTGCAAAACGTCTTCGGCATCTGCTTCGTGCTTTAGCATCCGCAAACACACATTGTACATCGCTTTCGAGTACAATTTATACAACTCAAACTGCGCTCGCCGATCGCCTTGTCGACAAGCCTCTACAATAGTCGCATGTGTGTCGCCGTAGTTCAATTCGTTTGTTTTAAGTGTCTGATAAGAAGGACAGTAGCCTTGAAGACAGGTTGCAGCTATTCTAAAAATAATTTTTTCTTGGGCTTGTAACTTCTTTTTGCGCCCATACGTCAGGGCAGTTATGTTTTCAAAAATTTACAACTCAACTCTATTGACAACTATGAATCACCTATTCACTATTACATTGTTGCTGCTCAGCAGTCTATCCTTACTTGCCCAATCCGACGACTTCATCATCACCGAAGACATCGAACGCTATTGGGAAGCATACGATCAATTAGCCAATTGTAAAACAACGGAGGATAGTATTGCTGCTTTCCAAACGCTATACATTGATCGGGCAAGTGAAGGCTTACAGGCATTCATCAAAACGAGAGATTATTCTGCGAAAGAATACGTCTATCAAGCTCGAAAAGCACCCAAATATTGGGCGAGCATCCGCGAAAATACGCTTTCAATTCAAGAAAAGCTGCCAGAACTGCGGTCTGTTTATGCTGCCTATAAAAAAGCGTTTCCAGATCACACACCACCTAAAACTTGCTTTGCCATTGGTTCGCTTCGTTCGGCAGGAACGGTACAAGAAGGCTATCTACTCATTGGGACAGAAATGATTGCTACTGATTCCAATACCGTGAAAACAGAGTTGACGCCGTGGCAACAGTCCGTGCTACCAGAAACTTTTGAAGTCCGTTCTATTATCGCACATGAATACGTTCATGCGTTACAAAATTTTGGCGTTGGGAAGGCTTTGGATTTTCTCACGCGGCGTACCTTATTTTTTACCCTGATAGAAGGCAGTGCCGATTTTCTAGCGCAGCACATAGCAGGTGGAACGATCAACGGCCCTATACACCACTTTGGGCTACAGAACGAAGCGCAGGTTTGGAAAAAATTTGAGCAAGATGTGTTCACGAATAATTCCACTCGTTGGGTCTACAATGGAGGCAGTGAAACCTACGATTTTCCAGCTGATATGGGTTATTTTGTCGGTGCACGTATTTGCGAGAGCTACTACAATCAAGCAGAAGACAAGGAGCAAGCGATACAAGATATTTTGGAATTGAAGCACATGAAAAAATTTTTCAAAGAAAGTGGCTACAACGGTCGTATTCCAGAAAGTAAAGTGGAATAAAAGCTGTACGTTAACTATATTGAGGGAGGAGTAATTGGTTGAATTGATAGAACTGGTGAAATAGATCACTCGCTTACCTTTCACTTCTTGAAACTCTCCAATTTTCTCGAAACTTTCTCATTCTCTCACAACTCTCCAATCACTCACCCAAAACCGCAACTCACTCATTCTTTTCAGCGTACATAAAAAGGACTGAAAAACTTCCGTATCTTCGCATTGCCAAAAAATATAATATGTTACGCTATTTTTTATTGGCAAGTATCTGTTTGCTTTTTCAACAGTTGACTGCACAATCGGTGACTGAATTAGAAACACAACTTGCTAATACAACTAACAGTACAGAGCAGCTCAATCTGACGTATCAACTTGCAGAACTATACCTTTCGCAAGGCAACGAAGACAAAGCGATTGACTATTCTGATCAAGCCATTGAGTTGGCAAAAGGAAAGGATGGAGTGTTGCTCGTCAGTTCCTACCTCATCAATGGAAAAGCTCACTATGGCAATCGGGACTATCGCCGAGCGGCTGCTAAATATAGGAATGGACTAGATTACGCAAAGTCGTATGGGGAGATTGAGCTGGCGATAGAAAGCTATTTGGAACTGATTCAAACCACAAAACGGCTACGTGACGATGGCAAAGCGGCTCGCCTAGCCGAAGAATCTTTGACCTATTTAAAAGAAAATTCTAACTACAAGAAGCTCAAAAATCGAGAGGTGAACTCGCGGAATCAATTGGCGAGAATCGATCAAGAGCGAGATGTTCTATCTACTGAAAAGGCAAGACTGGAACAAGAAATCAACAATCTACGCAATCGCACGAATCAGTTGGCTCAAAATAACGATCAGTTAGCGGTTGAAAATACAACTTTGAATCAGCGACAAGCTCAACTAGCAGAACAAAAAGCGCAAATCGAAGAGCAAAAGGCAGAGATCGAAGAGCGCGTCGACGAGCAACAAAAAAGTATTCAGCAGATGACTGCACAACAAGCGAAAACTCGCCTATTGGCTGAACGTCGAGCACATATGTTGGATTCTCTGGAACGCGAGCGCGAGTTAGACATCGTACGATTGGAAAATCAAGATGTGAAGCTGGAAAACGCAGAATTACAGTTGAGTCGCAACCGATATGTAGTGGGTGCTTTTATTTTGGGAACAGCTTTATTGAGCTTGTTGGCGATTCTGTTTTTTGTCCGTTTTAGAACGAAGCAAAGTGCCAATAAACTATTAGAGCAAAAAAATAAAACCATCGCTGAAGAGCGCGAACGTTCCGACGAGTTGCTGTTGAATATTTTACCCAAAGACATTGCGCAAGAACTCAAAACAACAGGCAAAGCCAAAGCACGTCGCTATCCTGAAACAACCGTCATGTTCGCTGACTTTCGCAACTTCACAAAAATGTCCGAAGTCCTTTCACCAGAGCAGTTGGTGCGCGAGATCGACAAGTGTTTCCGCGCTTTTGATATGATTTTGTCTCAATATCCTGACATCGAAAAGATCAAAACCATCGGCGATGCGTATATGTGTGCAAGCGGATTTACGGATCGAAAGAGCATTCCAAAAAACATTATTCAAGCTGCTCTAGAGTTCCAAGAATATTTGGATGAAGTGAAAGAAGAGAAGCAACGGCGAGGATTGCCGTACTTTGAGGCACGTATTGGTTTGCATACTGGACCCGTGGTGGCTGGAGTCGTCGGAAGTAAGAAATTTGCCTACGACATTTGGGGCGACACGGTGAATACGGCTGCCCGAATGGAACAAAAGTGCGAAGTCGGACAAGTCAATATTTCTCACAATACGTATCAGCTCATCCGCTACCACTTTGACTGCGAACATCGGGGACGTATTGAAGCAAAAAACAAAGGAATGGTCGATATGTATTATGTGCTGCGACCTGCGAATGTGATGGCGTAGCTGAGAAAATAACCATCAACGAACTATGCGAAACTGACCATTTAATCACTCAAATCGACGGTTCGCCAGTCACGTGACACAAATTTTAACACTTCTCCCGTACTTTGTAGCTCATCAAATGATAATTGAAAGATGAAAGTATCCGCTTTATGGGTTTTGGTAAGTACCGCTATTTTGTTCAGTGCTTGTGGCAAAACCAAATTAGCAGAACTCGAAAATGAATTGGCACTAAAAGATCGCCAACTCGAACAGCTAGAAACACAAGTCAACCACTTACAAGCTACGAACGGCAGCTTGCTAGATCGTATGGAAGATATGTCGCTCATCAGTAAAGAAGGCGCGACGAGTATCCGAGAATCACTAGAAAATATCAACGATCAGTACGGATTTATTGAGGAATTGACGACAAAAATGCAGTCCAAAGATTCCTTGAATCTAGCTTTAGTCATGAACATCAAACGGTCTTTAGATAACATCAATGACGAGGATGTCGATGTGCAAGTGAAAGGCGGTGTGGTCTATGTTTCTTTATCTGATAAATTATTATTTCGTTCAGGAAGTGCTAAGGTCAGCAGCGAAGCAGATGAAGTATTGGGCAAACTAGCCAGTATCATGAACGATCATCGTGATCTCAATATCTTAGTGGAAGGACATACAGACGATGTACCGATGGGGAATTCGTGTATACAAGACAACTGGGACTTGAGTGTGAAGCGAGCGACTTCTATCGTGCGTACGTTGACGGAAGATCATTATGTCGCGCCAGAACGTTTAACAGCTGCTGGACGAGGAGAATTTGTACCCAAAACTAACGATGACAGCGCAGATGGTCGCAGCATGAATCGTCGAACGGAGATCATCATCATGCCGAAGCTCGATCAGTTCTTTGAGTTGATGAAAGCACCTGATATGAGAGGTTGATTTTTATGGAATCATGGATCATGGGTTACATAACTCATGATCCATAATTCCATAATTCATAATCTATACCACCGAAGCTATTTTTGCTTTCACAATTCCCTTTTCTACCAAGTACTCCGCAATCTGAACCGCATTCGTAGCTGCTCCTTTACGCAAGTTGTCGGAAACGATCCACATATTGAGTCCATTTTCGATAGACTCATCGCGGCGCAGGCGACCTACAAAGACTTCGTCTTTTTCTTTTGCAAATAGCGGCATTGGGTACTCGTTTTTAGCAGGATTGTCCTGTAGAATAATGCCTGGTGCAGTTGCTAGTAGTTCGCGTACTTCTCCAATATCAAACGGTTGTTCAAATTCTACATTGACCGATTCGGAGTGTCCGCCATGTACAGGTACTCGCACTGCCGTAGCGGTGATTTGGATGCCGTCATCACCTAGAATCTTGCGCGTTTCATGCACTAGCTTCATTTCTTCTTTGGTGTAGTCATTGTCTAAAAAGATGTCACAGTGCGGGAGGCAGTTTTCAAAAATAGGATAGTGATAGGCTTTCTCTTCATCTTTGGCATCGAATCCTTTTCGCTCTAAGTTGTATTGCTTGACGGCTTGCACACCTGTTCCGGTAAAGGACTGATAGGTAGAAATAACCAAACGTTTGATCCCATACTTTTTATGCAATGGCGCGAGTGCGACCACCATTTGAATGGTGGAGCAATTGGGGTTCGCGATAATCTGATCAGCAGGGCTGAGTTGTTCTGCATTTACTTCTGGTACGACCAACTTTTTGTCGGTATCCATGCGCCATGCCGAAGAGTTGTCAATGACTATACAGCCCACTTCTGCAAATTTAGGTGCCCACTCTAGCGACGTCCCTCCACCTGCTGAAAACAACGCAATATCAGGACGCGCAGCAATGGCCTCTTCCATACTGATGACGGTATACGGTTGCCCCTTAAAGGTCACCGATTTGCCCACAGAGCGTTTGGAAGCTACAGGTAGATAGGTAGTGATAGGAAAATGACGCGCCTCCAAAACTTGATTCATTACCGAGCCGACTAAACCGGTGACGCCGACAACTGCTACTTTCATTTGTGTAATTGTTTTTTGATAAATGGATTGACTATTGGATAGCTGAGCAAAAATGCAGCTTTTAACGCAAAAACTTAAACGCGATCTACTGCATTTTACGGTTTCTCCAATAGACTTGTTACGTAGTAGCTGATTATGGCGAGATGGAGCAAATTTTATTTTGAATAAGGCAAAATTTTTCGGCATAGCCTAGCTACGGCTAAAAATTTTAACGCGAGTCAGAATAAAATTTGCCCGTCGTAGACAATCAAGATGCTGCGTAACAAGTCTAATAAGTAATTAGCGCATCAATAGAGATGTAAGAACGATATTTTATCTAAAAGCTATGTAATAGTTGAAACATGTAGACACATAGTTGGCTAACTTACAGGATGTTGAAGTTAGAATAGAAATAGGTTGTTCTACCAAAGCCAAAAGCGCATGATTCTCAGCATGTATAGTCGAGTCTCATCCCGAAAGCTTTCGGGATCAAAGCGAAGCGATTTCACCATCTCATATCTGTATTACGCATCTACAACCTCCACACCTTTCCAAAAGGCGACTCGATCTTTAATAGATTTTGCTGCGTCTTTGGGTGTTGAATAGTACCAAGCAGCATCTTTATTCTCTTTACCATCTACATCCAAGCTGTAGTAGTGAGCAGTGCCTTTCCAGGGGCAAACACTGCTTTGAGTGCTATCTTTGAAGTATTCTTTGTTCAAACTACTTTCTGGAAAATAGTAATTTCCTTCCACATGCACTAGATCGTCACTTTCGGCAATGACTTGACCGTTCCAAATTGCTTTCTTCTTCATATTCAATTTTTTTTGGTAAAAACAGATAGCCCTCAAAAGGGTTGCAAGAAAAGAGGCATTGCCAATGACAATGCCTCTTTTCTTACAGTTCAAAATATATTTTCATCGACTAAGCCAACTACTGGACGAAAATAGATTGACCTGGAATGAGTACTTCTCGTGGATCTAAATCATTCAACTCCGACAAACGAGAAACGGTCGTGTTGTACTTCCGCGCGATGCTATATAGCGATTCATTCTCTTTGACTAGATGTGATTGCGGACGGTTGCCCCCAAAAGTGATGCCTTGAGGATCAGGATTGGTAGTCGCCGCACGACGATAGTCACTTACGCCACGCGCGGTCTGTATACGACTGCCGGTAGTATTGTAAGCATCAGGATTGAGACGACTGCTAGTGGATTCATTGCTGAATGGAGCAGGCGTTTTTACACTTCTTCTAAAGTCATCAGCGAAGCCATCATCAAAGCGATCCGTCATGTTTGAAGCTCCTCGTGTACTGAAATCATCGTTACGCAAGTCCGTAGTAAATCGGCTGTCTCCTACACGATCATTGCTAGTATTAACATCATCATCATTGCAATCGCTCGTCATCAGACGCATCCCAATCATTGGTACTTCGCCTGGCATCAAGCCGTTCAGATCACGAAAACGTCTTTCGGTATAACCGTACATTTCGGCTACACCGTTTACGGTTTCTCCCCTTTTGAAAACATGGTATCCGTCAGTACGCACCCACGCTGGAATACGGTTATTCCAGTCCGTATTGGTATTAGAGCTAGTTGTTGTGGTAGCGACACCTCTATCGACTAAGTTATTTGGTGCGGTTGTGTATAGCTGCGTCCCTGGAAAAATCTCGTTGCTTCGCAAGTTATTCCAACTCTTCAATTGTTCGACACTCACGTTATTGTTTTTCGCAATGCGGTAAAGGGTTTCTCCTTTTTCTACGATATGAATACCCGTCGCAGGAGTAGGAGAAGAAGTGCGCAAAACGGTCGTTCTTCTGGGTTCATCTACATTATAAACAGGAGTTGCTTCTGCGCGATCTCTGCGCGCGATCATGCCGTAGTTGGTACGTGTTTCGGTAGCTATGCTAGTATTTGGCGTAGCTGTAGTGACAGGAGCGGTAATACGAGTATCGCCTCCTCTAGCACGCTCTACTTCTTCGGTTGGAGTCGGTCTTGTTGTTGGGGAAGTGTTGACATTCGGTCGAGAAGTGATCGGTTGTGAGGTGACACCTTGACAGCGATCTTGCACGATAGAACGGAAGGTTTTCGCATTGACGGTCGCTAGACGCTTAGAGCCTTTTCCGCCAGAAAGATTGGTACGGTATTCCAGTACGCCCAATTCAGGTACTACAGTCAAGTCTGTACTTAGATTACTATTTGCCTGTGGTGTGACACTAAACGTATAGGCGTTGAAACATTCGTAAGGTGAGTTACCGACGAAAAAGACGCTACCATTGCCGTAGTTGGCATTGGCTAGGTTATCGTTTGGCGAGTTAGTGAAAAAGTCATAGTTGAACGCGTAGTCCTTTCCAATGTACTCGACTCCTCTATCATTTTGCTTCAGATAACTAGCTGCTTGAACACCAGAAATACTGAACGTACCTTGACCCTGTTTCAATACAATAGCGTACTCCTCGTTGTTACTCGTATTGATGCGATTGACCATGTCCTTGCCAAAGCTAGAACTATTACAAGTGACGACTGCCCGTTGAATACGGTTGACTTTTTCATCACTCTCTTTTCCTACTTCTAGGTATATGGTCTCCTGATCGTTTAGTTCAATAGCATAAATGATGTAACTGTCTCCGCCATAGCCATTAATGACATCGTACTTCAGTCGTTCCATGCAGACGGGATTAAATAACACGTAGCGCTGAGCAAAGGTGCTGGCACTCAGTCCCATCAATAAAATCCAAAGTAGATTTTTCATTCAAGTAAATTTTAAAAATAAATAGGAGCGTACACATCATGACAACGCAAAAAGTACCTAAAGGATACACAATCAATAGATTACGCCTTATGTTCAACGTTTTTGAAATGCAAAAGTTATGCTATGAGGAAAAAATAATTTAGCCCTTAAATTATAACTAGCTGATAATGAGCTGATTGTAAGGATGGCAAAAATCGAATTAATGATTGTTTTAATCCACAAAGCCTTGATTTACAGCATATACCACCAGCTCGGCGGCCGATTTGAGTTCCAATTTGCGTAAAATACGCTTGCGATGGGTATAGACAGTGTGTATGGCAATATGGAGTTCTTGGGCTATCTCTTTAGAAATTAAGCCTTTGGCGATTAAGCGGACGATCTCTAGTTCGCGTGGTGTGAGTACGGATTTGGGAACAGCTTCAATCGGCTTATTCCGAAAAGAGCGTTCCACAATGTAGTTGAGAATATTTTTGCAGAAGTAGGTTTCTTGGTTGGCGCAGGCACGCACGGCGGTCAAAATTTCTTCACTATTGCACCGTTTGGTCAGGAAATTATTGATGCCGTTACTGATGAGTTGGTCAATACGTGCTTGGCTGTCATCGGCACTAATGATGAGAATACCTGTGGAAGGCGACAGTTGTTTGATCGTAGTGATCGTAGAAGGTTGAAAACTACCAGGCTGGTGATAATCGACGATAACTACATCGAATGACTGCTGTTTCAAGTATTTAATCAGCTCTGCCTCCATACTCGCCTCTGCTTTCATTTGAATATCCACTGCATTGGATAGTACACTTTTCAGTCCTTCACGCGTCAGGTAATCGGCATCTGCTATCAGTACGGAAATATCACTCATGTTCAATTTGTCTGCTCGGTGTCTGTTTAGAAGCAGCTCAAAGATACACATTCTTTTTATTTAGACTGAATATAGATAAGAAGAAGAACAGAATATCCTTGATGAAGTAGGAATAGATAATTTGTGACGAAATCATTTGTAAATGAAACACTATTTTTGAAAGTTGGACGCTTTACATTAACTTAACACGATGATAACCTTCTTGTAATGAACGAGCTTACTATGAGACTGCCTATCCAGTGCCAAAGAAAGCTGAAACGATGGAGAAAAGTAAGGAGTATTTCTACTTGTAACAGCTACACAAAAACAATTTCATGTTCGATCTAGGACTAACGAACTTTAATCCAGAAACGCCCACGTTCCTAGTAATGCTCATCACCGCATTATTTGCTTTTTTCTTATGCTCTGTCGTCGCAGTTACCTATGAATATACCACAAAAAGCATCTATCGAAAAGCCCATTTTTTGCAGTCGTTAGCCCTGATCGGCATCGCTGCGGCTATGATTTTGCAAGCGATAGGAGAGAGCGTGGCAATAGGTTTGGGCATTATTGGCGCATTATCCATCATTCGCTTTAGAACGGCACTCAACGATCCACGAAATATTACGTTCATGTTCGCTTCGTTGGGGGCAGGAATAGCGTCTGGTGTCATGGCATACGGTGTAGCGTTGACAGGTGTGCTGGTGTTTTGTGTCGGCGCATTTATATTGCGATTCTCTCCACTCAGCGACGACAACGAATTGATTGGAACGCTGAAAATACGAGTGCTTAAAGAAGATAGATTACAAGACTTGATTGAGCAACGCCTCAGACTATTTTGCCGAGATTTTGAATTGAATCGGCTTCGCTTTTTGACGTCCAAAAAGACCACTCCATCACTAGGGCTAGGGGAGGAGAGGATAGACGTGCAAGAGGAAGAGATAGAGCGAGAAAAATTACAAGAATTTGTCTATTTAGTCCGTTTGAAAAAATCAACAAAACTAACCGCGATGGAAGAAAATATGAACACGATAGAAGGCTTGAATAGTTTTCAGATTGACTTTCAGAAGCAAGCGACAAGGTTATAAATATGAAAAGGTTTAATCTATTTTATATCTCCATCATCCTCGCAGGTATTTTTCTAATTATTGCATTTCGACCAGAAATTCACAAGCGATTGTCTTTTTATGGATTTGCAGAAAGTAGAGCGACTGAGATCAATTATAATTACCCAGTTGTGGTCGATCAGATATTAGTAAAACCAGGACAAGCGGTGAAAGCTGGGGAAGTATTGATGCACTTATCTCGACGGAAGTCCAAAGAAACCTTAGCCGATCAGAGTTTCCGCATTGCGCAGTTAGAAGCAGAAGAAACACTATGGAAACAGCGGCAGGCTAATGAAATTGAGGAACTAAAACTAGAACAGCAAACCAGATTGGCGGCACTCAATCGGAAAATAGAACGCACACAAAAAGAACTCATGTATAAAAAATCACTAGTCGAAAATTTACAATCCATTGAGCCGACAGCCACTTCTTATCAGCCGTTAGAAGATGCATTAGCCAGTTTTGAACAAGAAAAAGAAGAACTCAAGCACGTTTATACAAGTAGAATCCAAGGATTGGAGAAGGAACGCCGATTAGGACAGAATCCATACAGCGAACAGATCAAACGGTACATCGCAGAACAGGAGTTTGACGAGTCACAAAAAGTGATGCCCATCGTTGTCACCGCCCCTACGGATGGTTTGGTAGGCAACATTTCGTGTAAAGAAGAAGAGCACATTCCGTCTTATTCTACGCTATTGACGTTTTATGAGCCGCATTCTGGCTTGATAGAAGGCTACGTACATGAGGATTTGACATTAGAGGTAGCAATTGGACAACAATACACCGTTTCGTCCTTGAAAGATGAGACCATTAATTACCAAGGAACAGTGATCGGACTAGGCTCTAGGATCGTAGAAATTCCAGCTCGTCTTAGAAAAGTAGAAACCGTAAAAGCGTATGGTCGTGAAGTCCTCATCGAAATTCCAAAAGCCAATACGTTCTTGCAAAAAGAAAAGGTTAGCATCACTTATTCTTCTGAAGAAAATCTTTAATTCAGTACATGCGTCTATTTATCGCTTTTTTATTTTTCCCATTTGTCAGTTCGTCACAATCGACCATTAACGCAGAGCAATTTTTTAGACTTGGCTTATCCGATTTTGAACAGACAGAACGATCTGTTGGCGATGCGATTAATTTTCCGTGGATCGAACGCTACGAATTTCGAACAGAAACCCGCGATTTTGACCCTGCACGACAAGAGTATACCGTTCGGCTTTCGCCTAGTTCTATAAAAATACGTAATGCGCAAAAATCGTACTATGCTACTATGAGCAGTGCGCCTGATCTTGAAGGACAAGAGATGTACTATGATGATGTCGCATCGTTGCATCAGGATTGGTTGTCACTTTTCATCCTTGACGAACAGCGAAATCTTTTAGATACGTTAGTTCTACTACTGCAAGATAAACAACAGGTATATAGTAAGATGCTCGGCACTTATGAGTTTGATCCAGAAAAGTTAGTGAAGCTACAAATAGAGAAAAGCGAGTTGGCAATTACTAGACACGAGCTAGACTTAGAATGGAATGATTTACTGGATAAGTACAGCTTACAAAACCAAACAATAGATTTTGCTAACTTTATCAGTGTGGAGGCGTTGTCCAATGCTTTGGCGAACTACATTCTTGCTGATGATATGCCTACTCAACTCAACACGGAAATAGCTTACGAGCAGCAACTACTGATGAGAGAAATGGAGCTGGAGACTGCTGAACGTCGTCAATTGGTTGATTTTGTGCAACTGAGGTACAACGGACCGCATTCGGATGAGCTACGAGAGCGAGTATCAGTAGGATTAGGGTTTCAAGTTTTCAATTCAGGCAGCCAGCAGATTAAGTTGCAAGAACTCCGTATGGAAGAAGAAGCACTGCAACGTGAACTGGAACGAAAAACGAAAGAACGAGTAGAAGAATTACGCACACTAGAGCGCGAGCTACAAACAGATATACAGGCTTTCTTTCACTTCCGAACCATCATGGAAGACGAACGAAAGCAGTTCCAAAGTCTGAGTCGACAAGTTGCGCAAAAAGCAGGTACGTCTCCACTATTTCTACTCGATATTGAAGAGCGTCATTTGTCGATGCAATTGAAACTGCTAAGTCGAAAAAAAAAGCTGATGGAAGATTACTTAGAATATTTGGAGCGGTCGGAGCGGCTATATGCGCCGAATGCGATGAACCCTCTGACGCGCTAGATTTGGAAAAATTGGTCTTCAAAGCCAACAGGATCATTAGTCAAAGCAGAGCAGTCGCATACAGGTTTAAAAATACTGCTCATAATAATCCACCACGCGCTCATCCGTCCGAATATCTGTCCACTTCAACGGCTGTCGCAGCACAATGCCTTCCAAGGTGCGGCAGCGACTCAACGCCACATAGGTCTGTCCATGCTCAAACGCGCCTTTCCCCAAATCAATAATGACGCGATCAAAGGTTTTTCCCTGCGATTTATGAATGGTAATCGCCCAAGCTAGTTTGAGTGGATATTGCGTGAATGTACCGACTGTTTCGGATTCGATTTTGCCTTCGTCGTTGAGTTTATAGCGGGTGATGTCCCAATCAATCTGCTCGACTTCGATATATTGCTTCTGCTTGTCCCGACCCTCGACCAACACCGTAATATTATCTTTCTCCAGCTTCACCACTTTTCCAATCGTTCCATTGACGAACTGCCGATCAGGGTCGTTGCGGACGAACATGACTTGCGCATTTAACTTCAACTGCAAAATAGGTTCAGTTGGGTAGAGACGCGCATCGAATTTGCCTTCTATCTCAGCTTGATAGAAATGAGTGGGTAGTGGAATACTTTCCAATTCTTTCCGATTGATGCGGTCGACGGTCGCATTTCGGGCAGAAAGCGTGATGTAGAAATCTTTGCCCTTGAAGTGAGGTTTATAGCGTTCATTGAGGTCATGTAAGTCATCCTCATCGACTCGATTGGTACGCACGGCATCTAGCAAGCGCACAAAGTAGCGTGCTTCCTGCCGATAGACCTTATTCAACTCAATTCGTTCTAGCTCAAATCGCTCGAACACATGCGACGAGAAAAAATAAGGACTGTCGTATTGATGGGTAAATAGGTAGGCTTCGGCATCGTTGGCAACGATGGGCGGCAATTGAAATAAATCGCCAAAAAAGACCATTTGGACACCTCCAAACGGCAAATGACTCTCGCGATTGATGCGCAAAAACAAATCAATGTGATCCAACATATCCGCCCGCACCATTGAAATTTCGTCAATCACTAGCACATCCAGCTTTTGATACAAGGAACGATACCGATGTTTTTTGATGTCTTTTTCCGAGATCAATTTGGCTGGAAAGCGAAAGAAGGAATGAATTGTCTGCCCACCCACATTGAGTGCTGCTACGCCTGTTGGAGCAAGCACCACCGTCTTTTTGCGCGTCGTGTTCCGAAACAATTGCAGCAAGGTCGATTTACCTGTCCCTGCCCGTCCTGTGATGAACACACTAGCGGATGTTTTTTCGATGAGGTCGAGGGCATACTTGAAATCTGTGCTGAGTTGTAGTGGCTGCATGAGGGCGAAGATAGGAAGGAAATTTGGAGATAGAACAAGTGCCGAGCGAAAGACTTTTGAAGTTTCTTTAGGCTCAAAAACAAGGAATTAAATACCCTTCATCTTTAAGCAAAGTTAAACTTCAAAAGTCTAAGAAGCATAATTTTCATTACCCTTCGGTTAAAATAGACACTTCATTTCTAATCAAAGAAGTTGCATAAGACAAACACGCCAATATTTGTTCTCTATTGATGTGTGGATAAGCGGAAAGCAAGTAGTCGATGGTCTCTCCCTTAGACAGCTTTTCTATGATAAGATCAACAGGTATTCGAGTTCCTTTAATGACAGGTTTGCCATAAAGAATTTTCGGATTTTCGCTAATATAGTTCTTCCAGTCCATCGTTTTATTATTGTAAGTTAAATTATTAAACGCACCTAGTTTTATCGAAGTCGAATTAAACTAGAACGAACAGCATAGCTAACTTTGACTAAGAAACACCACATTCCGATAAATACGCGCCAGCGAAACCTCGACACCAATAGAAGGCAACACCAGCGTTTCTCCAAGTCCTTCCAATTGACTGATTTCCCAAAGCTCACCTCTCCGCTCAAACACTTCCACCTGTACTTTATCTTGAGAAATAAGCACATATTCCCGTAGACTTAAAATGCTTCGATAAAAATAGAATTTATCGCCTCGATCATAGTCTGTGGTAGAATCGGATAGCACTTCGATGATGACAGATGGGTTGCTGATTGTGTATTTCGCTACTTGCT